>JANMHD010000130.1:0-14710 GCA_031374985.1 Coleofasciculaceae cyanobacterium OTE_70_metabat_329
GTTCTTGAGTTATAGTGCTTGCCATTATGCTTAGGATAGAGAAGGGGCTTAAGCCCCTTTTTCTCAAAGTTTATAAATGTCTTGACTGAAGTAGCTCTTGCTATAGATTTGGATAGATTCGATAGCGGTAATTGATGGTTAACATTCCACTGTATTAACCTATCTAGTGGAGAATATAAACGTTACACCCGCCTCAAATTGACTTTGATATTCCAATTGGTCTTGTTGAAGTTCTTCAACTGTTATATTCAACCTGTAATTCTCTCAGTTTGTACTTAAGGGGTTCAGTTTGTACTTAAGGGGTAATAGTTAACCTTATCTAATTCTAGATAAATAGGTTGTAGATTCCCCTTGAGTTTTAACCTACCATTTGAGGAGATTGAACTGCTCCATATCTACAGTGTCTCGGTTACGATAAATTGAGAGAATGATGGCCAAGCCCACGGCTGCTTCGGCGGCGGCGATCGTAATTACAAATATTGTAAAAACCTGCCCCTTAATTTCTACTGGGTCTAAGAAATTTGAGAAGCCCATTAAGTTAAGATTCACTGCATTTAAAAGTAGCTCGATCGACATCAAAACCCGCACTGCATTCCGACTAGTAACTAAACCATAGATACCGATACAAAATAGAGCAGCCCCTAGAAGTAAAAAATATTGTAGTTGCAGCATAGATAAACTCCTAATATTGTTTGTTATTTAGCAACAGATTTAATTTTTCTTGCTGCCCAAGGATGCGAGTTCCTTCGATTTTTCTGGCAGAGTGAAGCTAGTAGTTTGATTGGTCAGGCTCAAATCATCAGGCAAGAAATCTCGCCGAGCTAGGACGATTGCGCCCACCATTGCCATTAATAAGAGTACCGAAGCCAACTCAAAGGGCAAGAGAAAATCAGAGAAAAAGTGCTGGCCAATTTTAACTACAGAACTAAGGGTCTGTACAGGTGTAGTCGCCGGAATTTGCCAATCCGTAGCTACCACCATAGTTCCCAAGAGGGCAAATACTCCCAAGCATACCAAACCCGCCGCTAGACTCCGCAGCCAACGATTTGCTACCGGGGCATAATTTTCCTGCTTGTTGACCAGCATGATCGCAAAAAGGATTAAGACATTAATTGCTCCCACATAGATCAAAATTTGGGCGGCAGCAACAAAATCAGCATTGAGCAAAACGTATAGCCCAGAAATGCTAATAAATACTCCCCCCAGCAGGAATGCCGAGTAGACAATATTATTGAGGAGAACTACCCCTAGGGCAGCCACAATCATCATGATTGCCAGAATCCCAAAGCTAACAACCTGTACACCTTCTGCTAAGTTCACGGTTTTATCCTTTCTTAAATTGCTATTGTTTATCTTAAGACTACTTAACCTTGAATTGGAGATAATCTAAAACTCTCTCTAAGAGAAGCAAGCTATACCCTAGCCCTCTCCTAAGGGGGAGAGGGAACAAGAAAAAGTAGTCTTCCAAAATTACTTTGTGGCTTCTTTAACCAAATCCTCTGGACGTTTGCCGGGACGTTGGGAACCTGCGGGTAGGTCATGAGGATCTAAAACTCCTTGGGGCAGATAGGCTAGTTCCCGAAGCGGAGTTACCATGGGGTCATCGGTGACTTTGTAGGGTAAGCGACCTAAAGCTACGTTGTCGTAGTTGAGTTCATGGCGATCGTAACTTGCCAGTTCATACTCTTCGGTCATAGAAATACAGTTAGTCGGGCAGTATTCTACACAGTTGCCGCAGAAAATACACACCCCAAAGTCAATACTGTAGCTATTGAGTTTTTTCTTTTTGCTGGCTTTGTCGTATTCATAATCCACTACTGGCAGGTTGATGGGGCAGACCCGGACACAAACTTCGCAGGAAATACACTTGTCAAATTCAAAATGAATCCGTCCCCGGTAGCGCTCGGAAGGGATAAGTTTTTCGTAGGGATACTGGACTGTGACAGGGCGGCGACTCATATGATCAAAGGTGACACCCAAACCCTGACCAATAAATTTTGCCGCTTGGACAGTTTCTTTAGCGTAATCGCCTACTTGTTTAAGGAATTTCAGCATAGGTTTTTCTCTTTTTTGCGATCGACTATTTTAAATTAACCACCAAAGGCAAAGGGGAAAGCCAGTTTTAATGCTGCTGTCAATAACAGGTTGAGGAGGGCGATCGGCAAGAGGAACTTCCAACCCAAATTGAGTAATTGATCAATCCTGACCCGTGGCACAGTCCAACGGAGCAACACAGCAATAAACAGCAAGAAATAAGCCTTCAGCAGAGTCATGCCAATACCTAGGGCAGCGGTAATCACCTGCAACCAAGGAGTATCTTGACTCACGCCTAACCATGCTCCTAGATTTTCTAGGGGAATGGGCGATTCCCAGCCACCTAAGTAGAGGACTGCTACTAATAGAGCAGAAAGGTTGAGGTTGACGTAGGAGGCAATATAGAACAGGGCAAATTTCATGCCTGAATATTCAGTTTGATAGCCGGCTACTAGTTCCTCTTCTGCTTCCGGTAAGTCAAAAGGTAATCTTTCGCATTCAGCTAGGGCAGAAATCCAGAAAATCAAAAAGCCGACGGGCTGCCGCCAAATATTCCAACCCAAGATGCCATAGCCCGATTGTTGCTGCACAATGTCGATCGTACTCAAACTATTAGACATCATCACGATCGCCAGCACTGCTAGGGCAAGGGGAATTTCATAGCTAATAGATTGCGCTGCTGCCCGCAAGCCACCAATCAAGGAATATTTATTATTAGAAGAATAACCAGACATTAGCAAGCCGATCGGTACAACACTAGAGAGAGCAATCCATAGAAAAACTCCTGTTCCTAGGTCGGTAACTAGCATATTTTCCCCAAAGGGAACAATCACAAAGGAAACAAAGACGGGTAGTAAAACAATAATGGGTCCAAGGGTAAACAACCAAGGATCTGCTTTGCCGGGGACAATATCTTCTTTGAATAATAGTTTCAATCCATCGGCGGCTGGTTGGAGAACGCCCAAAGGCCCAACAAATTCTGGACCAATCCGTTGTTGAGCAGCGGCAGAAATTTTCCGCTCTAGCCATACAGCAATCAACAAACCAGTGGCTGCTCCTAAGAGAATTAATGCCATGGGCAGGGGAAGCCACAGAGCCTTGGCTGCACCGGGGGGTACACCAAGGTTAGTGATAAAATCTATAAAAGTTCCTTGCAGGTCTATTCCTGAATTCATGTGTGCCAGTCCAAGTAATTACTGAAGCAAATTTTTAAGGGGTTAGAAAAGGTTTTCAAAACTTCCCTAGTATAGTATAGCCCTGTGGTGCTTTAGTCCCTACAAGGTGATGAGAATTTCTGCTTATGGTTTGAGTTAGTTTTTCTTCTGCTTTATTCAAGCTTGGTAATGTAGGCGGGGCAATAGGCACTGACACTCGCTTCCTGTAGAGTTTCTTGAAAATCTGGGGGTGTGGGGATATTTTCGGTGGCGATCGCTGGCACATCCCGGATACTACCTCCCTGTTGCAGGGTATTGCACACCCTAGCAGCATACTGGCGGAGGCGTTCTTGCCCCAAGGCTTGGCCAACTCTGGCAGTATTAGCATCGGCAATATCTAAAAAGCCTTCCCAGAAGTTTTGGGCTGCTGTGATACTGGGGGGAGGATTTACACTAACAGGGCGGGAGTTAGAAGGATTTGATTGAGAGTTGACATTGCTGGGCAAAGCTGGAATCGGTTGACCGGCGGTACAAGCCCAATTATCTAAACGGAGATCAACTCGGAGTAGGTTTTCTAATTGTTGGCGGTAATTCGTTAACTGCCCTTGGCTGGAGCTATTGCTGGGGACTAGGGGACGCATTCGATCGACTACGGCGATCGCTCCACTCCAATCTTGGCTACACACTGCTGTGCGTAGTTGGGCATTGAGATCTCCTTGGGCATAGCTGGGAGAAGAATTTACTATCAAACTACCGGAAATAATTAGTAGAGGTAGGGAGATTGATTGTAAAAAAACTCTGTAAGGGTGGGGCATACTAGATGAAACCAAAATAAATTAGGCAACTAGATTAATATGTCTGATTTTTAACTTTGACACATTAGCGAAATCAATTTGCGGCTCTGATTTTCTGGGCAAAGAATTAACGTTCACTGCTTGACGATGGAAGACGATTCTCTGCATGGTAATCTCAGACCTTATATTGGGGGCATTGCCTTGGATGACGATGGTCTCTTCCTCCAGTTGTACTTCGTGGACTGGGCTATTACAAGCAATTAGCAGGTAAGTATAAACCTCGGCTATTTTCTCAATAGGATAAAACTCGATTAACTCCTTGAGAGTAATTGCTTCCCACAAGTACAGCGCACTATCAATATTTTGGATCAGCGATCGGGTTAAATTAGCCATTGTTCTTTCGGGTTAGTTTTAATCTTTACATTTCTTAATTACAAATTATAACTAAAATCATAAGCAAAGAAAGTGAAAAACTAGGGAAGAGTTTGTTGTGGGAATGTAAAAATTGTTAAGGCTATTGTTATCTACTTTTGTATATTAGTAGTGTATAGATAATCACTATTTTGAAAAATCTTACAGAGTGTATTCAAAATGTATTGTTTACCTATCTATCCTGCCCCTCCTCTGACTAGTTAAAAAATCTTACAGAGTGTTATTTAAATTGTATGGTTTATTCTTCTACCCTGATCCTCACCTTACTAGCAGCACCTTCTCCTAGAAAGATAAAACTCATTTTGTATTCTTGGAAGATATGTCTACAGCACTTTGCAGCTTAGTGAGGCACAGGCTTGATCTTCAAGTTTCCTTTGTTCTAACAGAGCAGTACGTTAATGCGGTAATGCGGTGATTCAGGAGCTTTTTCTAATTGCATTTCAAGTGAAAGGACTATATCACTTAGTTAATAGTTAGCTAATGCTTAGCAAATAGTCAGTTAATATGTTAGTTAAGAATAGGAATAAAATCTTTCTTTCCAATAGGCGAGCATCAGGTAAATATCTGTTATATTTTAATCAAGTTATTCCCAACTTAATTTAGGCTACCGGTATACCCATGAAAGCCAATACCTTTACTACTGCTGCTCTGTTAGCGATCGCCCATACTGCTAGTTGGGGAATGATATCCCTAACCGGGAGCTACACCAGTGCCTCAGCCCAAACCACTCCTCCCAATCAGCTAGAAAATATTCGCCAACTCCTAACTAGTCGGCAGTGTGTCCAATGCAACCTCAGCCGCGCCGGACTAATTGTGACTAACCTAGCGGGGGTAAATCTGGCGGGGGCAAACCTCAGCCGGGCAAACCTCAGCCGAGCTAACCTAGATGGGGCAGACCTCAGGGGAGCAGATCTTAGTGGAGCAAATCTAAATGGAGCTAACCTGAGTGGAGCTATCCTTGTGGGGGCTAGGGTTGATGGGGCAGATTTTAGAAATACAACTCTTTTTAATGCTGACTTACGGGGCGTGAATCTCCAAGGGGCTTTTATTCAAGGAGCGCAGGGAGTGCCGAACTATGCTGGTTCCCCAGATAATTTCTATGCTTGGGCAGTAGGGGAAACGGGGAAGGGTAACTATCGAGGAGCGATCGAGTTCTACAACCAAGCTCTGGGTATAAATAATGAATATGCCCCCGCTTATTTGGGTCGAGCAGTATCCCGTTATCGTATGGGAGATGTGCAAGGAGCGGCTCAGGATGCAGTGATAGCTAAGGGTTTATTTACCAACCAACAAAATCCGGCAGGGATCCAGGCATCTCAAAATTTTATTCAAGGTATGGAAGCAGCTCTTAACCCCAGTGGCGGTGGTGGGGGTGATTTCTTCAGTACCTTGGGATCGATCGGTGTAGGATTACTACAATTGTTGTTTTAGATGAAGTTACTATCTAGTTTTATAAGGTAATGAGTTTTAGGTCAAAAATTTTTTGGAAATCTTTAACGTTATGGGTAACTAATGGTAAATCATAATGTAAAGCCGTTGCAGCAATCCAAGCATCTTGAGGCGAAATAACCCGCCCTATATTTTGTTGATTAGCACGAACTTGTGCCCATTCTCGACACAGGGGCTGATCGATCGGAATAATCAGATAATTTAATAAATACTGCTCTAGCTGTTCAAAACGACGATCGCCCCACTGGCGTAGGATTGCCCATTGAAAAAGTTCAGCTACGGTCATAAAGGAAAGTGCCAATTCATGACCTCTCAAGATTGGCAAATAAGGGTTAGCGTAGTTGCTGCCTTTGAAGATAAATGAGGCAATATCAGTGTCAATTAGGAGAAAACTCATAAAATAATTTAACTTATTTCTTGGCGCTGTCGTTGCAGGAAAATAAGAAAATCTTCAATAGAGTCTTCTTCTGGCCAAAAGTCGGCGGCGAAATCTTCTAGATTATAAATAGTTGTAGGAGTTTGGGTTTCAAGTAACTGATTGAGAGTAGTACCTTGCCGAAACTGGTTGCTGAGGGTTTTTAGTTCAGTCACAGAAACAGAGGTTGAGGATAGCTCACTTTGTATTAAGATTTGCAGAAGCTGCCGGCGTTCTAGAGGTGAAAGTGGTTGGATTGCTGAAATTGCGGATTCAAGTTGTGAGTTCATAATGCTAGGTCTAGTTGTTATGCCAATATAGGTTATTCTTCTCCCAAGTATGCCTTCCGCACACTCTCATTAGCCTGTAACTCTTGGGCTTTGCCCGCTACAACTACTTGCCCAGTTTGAATTACGTAACCCCGATGAGCGATCGATAGTGCCATCCGAGCATTTTGCTCTACCAATAAAACCGTAGTTCCTTGGGCATTGATATCTTTAATAATAGAAAAAATTTGACTGACAAGCATGGGAGCCAATCCCATACTAGGTTCATCAAGGAGTAATAGGCGGGGACGAGACATCAAAGCACGAGCGATCGCTAACATTTGCTGTTCCCCACCGCTCAGGGTTCCCCCTTTCTGGTTAATTCTCTCCCGCAGCCGGGGAAATAAATCCAAGCCCTTTTCCATATCGGATTTGATGGCCAGCTTGTCATTCCGGGAGAAAGCTCCCATCTCTAAATTTTCTAGCACCGTCATCCGGGGGAAGATCATTCTGCCTTCGGGACTTTGGGAAATACCTAGACGGACGATCGCTTGGGTAGATAAACTTTGTAAGTCCTTACCCTCAAAGATAATTCTGCCCTGCTTAGGACGCAATAAGCCCTGAATTGTCCGTAAGGTAGTACTTTTCCCGGCGCCATTACTGCCGATTAGGGTGACTATTTCCCCTTGGTTTACCTCTAAGGTCACTCCTTGTAGAGCATGAATATTGCCGTAATAGGTATGAATTTCTTGAACTTCTAGCATTGTGTTAATTAGTTCTGATGACGGTTTGTATCTAAGTAAAGGATCCCCCCTAGCCCCCCTTAAAAAGGGGGGGATTGGATTTCTTTACCTTCCCTTACCTTCCCTTACCTTCCCTTACCTCCCTGTAACTCCCTATACCTCCTTATTCCTCCTCTTTCCCCAAATAAGCCTCAATCACCCGTGGGTCTGCCCGGACTTCTGCGGGGGTTCCTTCAGCAATTTTGGAGCCGTACTCCATGACACTAATGCGATCGCTAATCTCCATCACTAGCTTCATATCATGCTCAATTAATAGCACTGTGAGATCTAATTCCCGGCGTAATCTGTCGATAAATCTGGTCAGATCGGCCGTTTCATTGGGGTTCATTCCGGCAGTTGGTTCATCTAACAGAATTAATTTCGGGTCTGAAGCTAAGGCACGGGTGATTTCTAAGCGGCGTTGATCTCCATAGGAAAGATTCTTGGCATTTTCCCTTGCTTTGTGGGAACCTAAACCGACAAAATCTAGTAATTCTAAGGCCTTGCGGGTAGCTGCTTTTTCTTCTTGCCGCACCGATAGAGGACGGACGATCGCCCCAAATAGACCTGCTTTCAACCGACAGTGATTGCCAATCAGGACATTTTCTAGCACGCTCATATTGCCAAATAAGCGAATATTCTGAAAAGTCCTAGCCACTCCCAGACCCGTTAATTTATCAGGACGTACCCCAGTAATATTTTCCCCCTCTAGGCGCAATTCCCCCATAGTTGGGGTATACAAGCCCGTCAGCATATTAAAAAAGGTAGTTTTCCCCGCCCCATTGGGGCCAATCAAACTAGCGATCGTCCCCCGTTCAATGACTAAATCAACTTGATTCACTGCCGTCAAACCACCAAACTGCATAGTTAATTTTCTAGTTTCTAACAAGGGAGTAGTCATGGGGTTTTCTCCTCGTGTAGTTCTGCTTGATGAGCCACATCGGGAACCAGCCCTTCAGGCCGGACTATCATCATAATTACTAGGGTCAAGCCAAAGAGAAATAGGCGCATTTGCAAGGGGTCAAGGCTGGTAGCAATGAAATCCTTGAGGGCCACGTTAGAGATATTGGGCAGGACGGAGGTGTTGAGGAATCCCTTGAGAACTTGGGCTATCTGAGGCAGGTAGAGGCGATCGGCAGCCGTAATAATAATACTCCCCACAATTACCCCGGTCATATTCCCTAAACCACCAAGAATTACCATACAGAGGATGATTACTGATACCGAAAAATCAAATACTGAAGGGAAGATGGCACTAATATAGGAAGCATAGAACGCCCCAGCAAAACCAGAGAAGGTAGCTCCCATCGCAAAGGCAGCAAGTTTAGTCCGCACCAGATTTACCCCCATAGCACTAGCTGCCAGTTCATCTTCCCGAATTGCTCCCCAAGCCCGACCCAGCCGGGAATCCCGTAAGCGGCTAATCATGAAGTAGGCAAAAACTACCAGTAGCAAGATCAAGTAATACCAAGGGTAGTAATTACTAGGGGAAAAACTTCCAATAATTGGTAGGTAGGGGCGACCAATGGGATTGATGCCCGCTTCGCCCCCTGTAAGGTTAAAGGGCTTGGTACAACCCAAGAGACAAAGGGCAATTTCTGGGCGATTTAGGACTGTGGCAAAAATTTGGGAAATGGGTTCGTAGAGTCGGACTCCCGTAAGATTCCGAAATACTACCGGGACAATTTCCCCAAAACCCAGGGTGACGATCGCTAAATAATCCCCCCGTAATCTCAAGGTGGGCGCGCCTAACAACACTCCGGCTAAGGCTGATACGATCGCCGCCATGGGCAGCACTACCCAAAAGTGCCAATTCAATCCCAAATGATCCGATGCCAACATCCCGGTAGTATAAGCACCGATCGCAAAAAAAGCTGCATAGCCCAAATCCAACAATCCAGCAAAACCTACGGGAATATTTAACCCCAACGCCAACATGATAAAAATCAAAATCT
Source organism: Coleofasciculaceae cyanobacterium OTE_70_metabat_329 (assembly GCA_031374985.1). Lineage (GTDB taxonomy): Bacteria > Cyanobacteriota > Cyanobacteriia > Cyanobacteriales > JAAUUE01 > JAAUUE01. Next base: position 9,282 of record JANMHD010000130.1, read on the forward strand.
GGACGATGGTAGCGATCCACCCCGTCTGGGATAGCTGATCAATGAAGGGAAAAATGATCAAGTTAAAGGCAAGGGCAGCTAAAGTGGCTTGACGGCGTAGGGGATGGTGTAAGCCTTGGATTGCTGCCATAAAAGTAGCAGAGAGAGTTGTGATTCCTAAACTAACTATCCCATAAAGTAAAGTTTGTCCCAAGGCCACAGCAGGCTGTCCCGACAAGGGGCGAACTGCTACCCCTTCAATTACGCTGGCAACCAACAACCAAACTCCTAAACCCAGTCCGGCTCCCGCTCCTAGGGTAGCGGCTTTTTTGGGAGACTCTACACTTTGCCCCGTTTGGAAGCCGATCGTCAAGCCCAAGAGCCAGCCAATCACCACCCCACTCCAACCCCCAAAAGTGACGATCGTCAGAGCAGCAATGCCCCCTAGAACCAGCGTAGATTTCAGTGCTTTGATAATTAGATTCATAGGTCTATACCTTTTCCTGAACATTTTCTCCCAATAACCCACCAGGACGAAAAGCTAGGATTACCACTAGCACGGCAAATACCCAAGCATTAGTCCATCGACTAGAAAGGTATTGGTCACTCAGGGCAGATAGCAAGCCAATTAGCACTCCCCCCAACATAGCACCGATAATATTCCCAATTCCTCCTAGCACTGCGGCAGTAAAAGCTCTTAATCCAGCAGTGAAGCCCATTGTAAAGACGATCGTATTATTGTACAAACCCACTAACAATCCGGCTGAACCTGCTAAAATGCCTCCTAAAATAAAAGTCAGGGCAATAATTCCATCTACATCAATACCCATAATTCTTGCAGCATCACGGTTCTGGGCTGTGGCGCGCATGGCTTTACCCAGCTTAGTGTACTGGACAAATAAATGGAGGGAGACCATCAGAGCGATCGCGACAACTAGCACAATCAAATCTTTACTAGTAAACACAATCCCGCTTTTAATCCCCACTAGTTTCAGCAGATCAACTCTGGGTAAGAGGTCTGGAAAACTCTTAGGAGCAGCCGCATTTTCTCCCATAACGGGAATAAAAGATTTCAAGCCACCCCAGAATAAACCTAGGTTTTGGAAGATAAAGGACATACCGATCGCCGAAATCAACGGAGCCAAACGGGGTGCATTTCTCAGGGGGCGATAAGCATACTTTTCTGTCAACACATTCAAGACAGCACAAAAAATAGTGGAGACTAGCAAGCTAATCAAAATGGCGGGTAGAGCTGCTACAAAGGAGGTTCCATCCTGGACTCCCAGAAAACCAATTACGGTGAGGCTGGCAAATCCCCCCAGCATGTACAAATCTCCGTGGGCAAAATTAATTAATTCAATAATTCCATAAACCAAAGTATAGCCCAAGGCAATAATGGCAATGATCCCGCCATTAACTAAACCCACCAAAATTTGTTGGATTAAAACTTCAGGATTCCCGGCTATTTCCTTAATAATCCGGCTAATATCTAATCCTGCTAAGGGACCAAGTAATAAGACTATATAGATTACCAGCAATCCCAAAATCCACTGCTGCCATTTTTTCATGCTGTTTTCTTTTATTAACCACTGCTATGTTTATAGAGCAAATCTTCGAGAGATTCTTTAAGGGCGCAAGACCTTGCGCCCCTCCTTAAGCGATCGAGAGAGTTATTCTGGTTTTAGGGTACTGACAAATTCCCATTTGCCATTTTTAACTATGCTGCCAGACATAACTGTGAGGCTAGTATCTCCATTAGGATCAAAGCTCCAAGTACCAGTAATCCCTGTAAGGTCTTTAGTTTTCATTACCGCATCTCGGATCGCCGCCCGATCGCTCTTACAGACCTTCCCAATCCCATTAACTACCGCCTTCCCGGCTTCATACCCATAGGCAGCATAGGTTTCTGGCTCGGCATTAAATTTGCTCTTGTAGCTGGTGTACCATTTTTGGCCTTCTCCAGTCAGTTCCTTGGGGGGAACACCACCAAACGTGCCATAAACCCCCTCGGCATCTTTCCCGGCCGCATCTACCAGCGCCTTTTCTAGAATGCCATCAGGCCCCATAAACTTGACTTGTTCAGGAGTCATGCCCACATTCCGCATATCCTTAATTAATTGCCCAGCATTGTTTTGGGTAATACCCCCAAAGTAAATCATTTCTGGGTTTAGGGCTTTGATCTTGGTCATTAGTGCCTTATAGTCAGCAGCCTTAGCATCAATCCCTTCTCTGCCCAAAACTTCAATCCCCAACTTCTTGGCAGTTACTTCATAAACATCAGCAATCCCCTTGCCGTAGAGTTCTTGGTCATCAAGAATATAGACTTTTTTGACATTTAGAGTTTTAGTCCAGTTAGCAGCCACAGAGCCTTGGAGGTCATCAGCCGGAACTACTCTAGCAAAGTTGCGCTTGCCATTAGGGTAGTAGACATCTGGCTCATTTTTTTCACCTTTACCGGGCTTAGTCAAACCGGGGTAGGTATTGGCCGGGCTGACCATGACTAGGTTGGCTTGGTTGAGAATGGGGATAGAGAGCTTGGCGGCTCCAGAGTTGTAATGACCAATTATTGCTACGATCGAAGTATCGGCAACTACCTTATTAGCGTTAGATGTTACTTGAGCCGGTTCCCACTTCCCCGCCGCAGCGGTAGCATCATCAAAGATTTGCAGATCTACAGTGACTTTCCCATCACAGACCTTGCCTCCAGTTTCATCTAATACCTGTTTGATACTATTGACGATCGTTTGAGTCTGACCTAGGGAACTACCAGTCATGGGTAGCATTATGCCAATCTTAACTTTGTTGGCATCTCCGCCGGGAGTGGCACCACCAGTAGTACTAGTAGTCTGACAAGCCGCAGCAAGAAACCCAGTAGCTAAGGTCGTGAATCCTATAGTAACTGCTTTGCCAAATCGGGGAAATCGGGGATGATTAGATTTGCTCATAGAAATATTTCAACTCTCTAGGGTGATTTTTTGGATGATTTTTATATTTTTAATAATAGACGGTGCAATACCAGCCTTATCCAAAACTTAAATTAACATTGCTAGTACCAAATACAAAATTGCTGGTTCTTCCAGAGAATAATCTCTACCCTAAAGATAGTAGATGGAAAATTTGAATACCAACTGAGAATCTAGATACAATTTGAGAAAATATTCCAGATACGCTAATCACGGAAAGCTTGAGCATAATCCTGTAGACTCAGGGACAGAATAGATAGATTTAAATTATCGATTAATTAGGTGTTGAAAAAATATTGTAATGACTAATCCCTCTCCGCCTAAAACCTTACTACGCCAAATAACTCGTTTTGTGGGTTCAGCCCTCCAGCTCAAACCGAATACCCGCGTGCCAGAGTTGTGGGTGCAGGAAGCAGGAGCTAGTCGAGCGACTATTTATCCCCTGCTGGGCGATCGCCATCTCTTGGGACGCAGTTCCCAATCCTGTGATGTGGTAGTAGCCAGCCCTGTAGTTAGTCAAGTACATTTATCTCTCAACCGAGATAGTAAGCGCAAGCGGACCTTTCGCCTCAAGGATGAAGGCTCTACCAATGGAATTTATCTAGGTAAACGCCGAATTAATAGCTTCCCGTTGCGGCATGGAGATGTCTTAACCCTTGGCCCCCCAGAATTAGCTCAGGCAGTTAAGTTGCGCTATGTATTTCCGCCCCCGTGGTATGTATTGGCTTGGCGCTATTTTCTCTACGGGATGGGGGGGATAGTTGCCTTCTTGGTGATGATCATTACGATCGAATCTAGCAAATTTCCGGTGCGCCCCTTGCCTGTAGGAGTCCAAGGCCCCGTGGTTATCTATTCCCGTGATGGTCAAACTCCCCTCCGCCCCCTCCAAAACCAAACCCACACAGAATTTAGGAATTTAAGCGACTATTCCCCCTATCTTCCCCAAGCGGTGATCGCCTCAGAAGATAGTCGTTTTTATTGGCACTTTGGGGTAGATCCCCTAGGGATTGCCCGGGCTTTAGTGACAAATTTCCGACAAGGGGAATTACGAGAAGGCGCTAGTACCCTAACTCAACAATTGGCCCGGAGCTTATTCCCAGAAACTGTAGGTCGGGAAGATACGGCTGGAAGGAAATGGCGAGAAGCGGTGGTGGCTCTGAAACTAGAGACTTTTTATAGTAAAGATCAGTTGCTGTTGACCTATCTGAATAAAGTTTATACAGGTCTAGGTAACTATGGTTTTGAAGATGCTTCTCGTTTTTATTACGACAAATCTGCTAAAGATCTAAGTATTGCCGAAGCCGCTGCCCTAGTAGCCATTCTCCCAGCACCCAATAGTTATAACCCGATCCGTAACTACGAAACCACTGTCCAGTTGCGCGATCGAGTGATTAACCGCATGGCTAGTCTACGGATGATCAGTGATGAGGAGGCTAACCGGGCGAGGCGATCGAGGATTGAAGTCAGTCCCAAGGCCCGGGAGGCTCTAGCGCAAATTAAAGCCCCTTATTTTTATAGTTATATCTTTGAGGAATTAAAGCAGGTTTTAGGGGAGGAATTGGCCCGGGAAGGTAATTTCTTGGTGGAATCTACGGTGGATTTAACTGCTCAGAATTTGGCAGAGAGTTCCCTAAAAAATTTAGTTGCTCAAGAGGGGGATAGTCTCCGGGTTTCCCAAGGGGCGATTGCTACTTTGAATACTACCAATGGAGATATTTTGGCGCTGGTGGGTGGGGTAGATTATCTAGAAACCCAGTTCGATCGAGCTACTCAGGCTGAACGACAACCGGGTTCTACCTTTAAGGTTTTTGCTTACCTATCAGCCCTAGAGCAGGGAATTTCTCCTAGTAAATCCTATTCCTGTAGTCCCCTAACGTGGGAGGGGCAGAATTACCGGGGTTGTGAACGCTCCAGTGGCAATATTAATATGTATCAGGCGATCGCCCAATCAGAAAACTCTGTTGCCCTAAGAGTTGCCCAAGATGCAGGGCTAGATAAGGTAATTCAGCTCGCTCAGAGGATGGGAATTACTTCAAAATTACGCCCTAATCCCGGACTAATCCTTGGGGAAAGTGAAGTAAATCTATTAGAAATGACAGCGGCATTTGGCAGTTTAGGCAATCAGGGAATCTGGAATCGGGGGCATGGCATCCGTCGGGTTATTGATAGTGGTGACTGCAAAGATTTTAACAATCTCCAAACCTGTCGAGTTATCTATGACTACGAACAGCAATCTAGTCGAAATATCAAAGTTGTCGACCCCCAAGTTGCTAGTACCATGACAGATTTATTGCAGGGCGTAATCCAAAGTGGGACTGGGAGAAGGGCAGCGATCGGCCGGGGAGAAGCAGGCAAAACTGGGACTACCAATGATTATGTAGACCTCTGGTTTATTGGTTATATTCCCCAACAACAGATAGCTACAGGGGTTTGGCTCGGCAATGATGATAATACTCCCACTAGGGGTAGTAGTGGAGTAGCAGCCCA
>JANMHD010000153.1:0-4403 GCA_031374985.1 Coleofasciculaceae cyanobacterium OTE_70_metabat_329
GCATCAGTTCCTTGGATTACCGGACCTGTGCGATCGACCGGAAATCTCTTCTGGAGGTCTGCCTGACTAAAATCTGGGGCAATCACCTGAAAATCTGCACTACTCAGCTTAATTCTGCCTTCATAAGCAGCTCGAAACAGCATGAAATTAAGAAAACCCATTTCTCCATACTTAAAAATATCCGGATGGGACTGGTGGAAATCTAGAATCTCCTCGTATTCTTGAAGGGAAAATATTCCTTTTCTCGCAAAGAAAGTCCCGGTACAAAAATATTCGTTCTGGTATTTCTGCCAAGGAAAATCTGGGAAGTATTTTTCTAGGGGTGTTGTTTCAAAGAAAAATTCACAGACTTGCTCTAGAGAGTAGTCATAACAAGGTTTATCAATTACCACATCATAGTTTTGAAAATCAGCAAACTGGAGAATATTACCCCAAATATTTGTATCAGCATCTAAGAATAAAAACTTTGACCAAGGACTTTCAAAAAAAGCAATCATTTTAGTTAATCCCCAGCCAAAACTTCGCTGCCGCAGAAATTTATTTTCTACAGTATTGTGATTGATTACTTTTACTTTGTAAGTTTCCTGTAAAGAACTAGTATCAAAACTGCCATCGACAATTAAACAAATAGGTGTATCTCCAAGAAAGTGCCGAATACTGGCACAACAGCCCTTGGCAAATAGGTAATCTTGGTAACAACAGGCAATAATAATGCCGAAATCTTCCATAATATTATCCTAGCGGTGGGGTAATTCTAGTGTTATGATAGCGAAATCCTAGGTTTTTGTAAAAAGCACCAGAAATTCCCTAGTTTTGAGATATTCTGAGCGTCTATTAGAGGGTGATTGAGTTACGTAAGTTTTGACTACTTAATACTCATCGCCGCAACTATTAACACTAATAAAATTGGGCTAATGAAAGGCGATCGCATAGCAGCAATTCTCACCTGTTTTAATCGAAAACAAAAAACCCTAGAGTGTTTAACAGCACTATTTCAACAAGATTGCCTAGACGAAATTAATGTAGATGTTTACCTCACTGATGATGGTAGCACTGATGGGACTGCCGATGCCATTCAGGAAATGTATCCCCAAGTAAAAATCCTCTCTGGTGATGGCAATTTATTTTGGGGTGGGGGTATGGCAAAAGCCTTTGCAGCAGCAGTTCAAGGAAATTATGAGCATTATCTTTGGCTCAATGACGATACTATCCTCTACCCTGATGCCTTAGGCAAATTATTTAATACCTACACAGAAATTACTCAGGTGGGGAACTCCAAAGCTGTGATCACTGGTTCTACCCGTGACAAGGAGACGGGGGAACATACCTACGGTGGGGTAGTGCGTCCCTCACCCCTGCTGCGTCCGCTAAAATTTGAGTTGCTGCCCCCTACAGATAAACCCCAACCCTGTGAAACTATCAATGGCAACTGTGTCTTGATTTCCCGGACTGCGGCGCAAGCAGTGGGTAACATAGATTTAGCCTTTACCCACTACGCCGGAGATTTTGACTATGGCTTGCGATCGCATCAGCAGGGATGTTTAGTTTATATTCCTCCCGGCTATGTAGGCACTTGCTCTGGTAATCCTATAGGGAAGACAGCACCATCAGTTAAGGAGGGATTAAAGAAAATTCAAGGACCCAAGGGAGTAGCGATCGCTGATACTACCCTGCACCCCATTGATGAATGGAAAATCTTTGCTCAACGCTACGCTGGGCCTCTGTGGCCAGTTTATTGGTTAGCTCCTTACCGCCGCCTATTAATATCTTCCCTGAAGGAAAAAGTCTCCCCCAAATCCTAAGGCGATTGCCCTTTCCTCTTATATCCAAAGGGCTTTAAGCTATTTTAATAAGAAGAAATTGAAAATCAAACTTTTCTTTATCTCCCCTTACCTCCCTTACCTCCTCCTTCCCCGAAGATGAACAACACCCGCATTGCTTGGTTAATTCCCTACGTAGAATTAGGTGCTTACTGGCAACCGGTTCTGGCAGCTTTTGCTGAAGTATTCCCCAAGAGTATTTTTTATACCGGGATGGTCTGGCCAGGTTTTGATCCCCAGCAACCGGGCAATAGAATTATCAAACTAGTCGGCAAAATGAAATCCCTAGAGATTACGAAAACTGATGGCTATAGTCGACGGGTGATGATTCTTTCTCCCGGTATTATTGGGGAACTATGGCAGTTTAGACCCCAAGTGGTGTTAGCTCAGGCTTATTCCCTCTGGACTTTGATTGCCGTATTGATGAAGCCCATCATGGGTTGGAAATTGATTATTATCTACGATGGCAGTTCTCCCAATACGGATTTAGAGGATTCTTGGGTGAGAGCGATCGCCCGGAAGTTTATGTCTGCTGCTGCCGATGCCTTTATCCCTAATAGCTATGGTGGCAGAGATTACCTAATTCGGAGTTTAGGAGCCAAGCCCGATCGGGTTTTCACCCATACCTACCTAGTTCCCGATGCTCAAGCTCTACTTCAAAATGCAGCCGGGGAGCCATCAACCCTGCCCCCTCAGCGCCCTAGATTTCTCTATGTAGGCCGCATTACTGCTAGGAAAGGAATAAATTCCTTAATTCAAGCCTGTGCAATCCTTAAAGAGCAAGGCTATACTGACTACAGCTTAGTGGTGATTGGCAGTGGCAACCAGAGGGAGGAACTAGAAGTATTAATTGCTCAACAGGGATTAACAGATTTAGTAACTTGGGTTGGTTGGGTGGAATACGGTAGGTTGGGAGTATACTTCCAGAATGCTGATGTGTTTGTGTTTCCAACTTTGGAAGATATTTGGGGTATGGTTCCCCTAGAGGCTATGGTGTTCGGCACGGCGGTGTTGTGTTCTCGCTGGGCTGGGGCAGCAGAATTGGTGGTGGAGGGAGAAAATGGCTTTATTTTTGATCCCTACAAACCAGAAGAGTTGGCGGAAAAAATGCAGCGGTTTCTTGATCGCCCAGAGTTGATTAAAATAATGGGCGATCGAGCAAAGGAACTGATCGGCAAGACCAACTATCAAACCGCCGCCGATGGCTTTATTGATGTGATCAACAGGGTGATCAACTAACTAAATCTAATATTTCAGTAGAGGAGGCAAAAAGTGAGCGTTGTTATTATTACGGGTTCGGCGGGTTTGATTGGTTCCGAGGCGACTAATTACTTTGCCCAAAAAGGTTTTGATGTGATTGGTATCGATAACGATATGCGCCGGGTATTTTTTGGGGATGATGCTTCCACGACTTGGAATCGCAAAAGACTAGAGGAGTCGATCGGCTCCAAATACATCCACAAGAGTATTGATATTCGGGATACGGAAAGCATTTATCAACTTTTTGCGGAGTATGCCAAGGATATTGCTCTAATTATTCATACAGCAGCCCAACCTTCCCACGACTGGGCAGCCAAAGATCCCCAGATGGATTTCACAGTAAATGCCAATGGCACATTAAATCTGCTAGAAGCAACCCGCAGATATTGTCCCCAATCCCCCTTTATTTTCACCTCCACTAATAAAGTCTACGGTGATACCCCCAACCGTCTACCCCTCCAAGAACTAGAAACCCGGTGGGAGATTGATCCTAGCCATGCTTATAACGGGGGAATTCCTGAAGAAATGTCGATCGATCACACCATGCACAGCCTCTTTGGAGCCTCTAAAGTAGCAGCAGATGTATTGGTACAAGAATACGGTAGATATTTTAGTATGCCCACGGCCTGTTTCCGGGGTGGCTGTCTCACCGGACCGAACCATTCAGGAACCAAACTCCACGGCTTTTTAGCTTATCTAATGAAATGCGCTTACCTAAAAACCCCCTATACCGTTTTTGGCTACAAGGGCAAACAAGTCCGGGATAATATCCATAGCCAAGACCTAATCCGAGCATTTGATGCCTTTTTCCAAGCACCTAGAATTGCCGAGGTGTATAACATTGGGGGCGGTAGACATAGCAATTGCTCCATGATTTAAGCCATTACCAGTTGCGAAGAAATTGTCGGCTACAAAATGGATTGGAGCTACGCTGAACAAAACCGCATGGGCGATCATATCTGGTGGGTTAGCGATCTGAGTAGATTTTCTAGCCATTATCCAGAGTGGAAACTGGAGTATAATGTCCCGCAGATTTTGCAAGAGATCTATGAATTTAATAAAGATCGCTGGCAAAAGGAAGGAACTTAATTATGATTGATGCAGGCAAACGGAATGTTTTGGGCGTGCAGGTAAATATCGTGGACTACGAAGCAGCGGTGGCAAAAATAATTGAAGCCGCAAAAACTCAACAACCTTTAGGGGTATCGGCTCTGGCAGTTCATGGCGTGATGACCGGGGTTCTTGACCCAGTACACCGTTATCGTTTGAACCATTTGGAGCTAATTTTACCCGATGGGCAGCCGGTGCGGTGGGCTTTGAATA
>JANMHD010000204.1:0-2184 GCA_031374985.1 Coleofasciculaceae cyanobacterium OTE_70_metabat_329
CTTCTTGAAAAGTCCGGGTAAGGTTAGCAGCTTCTTGTCCAGTCATAGCATCCACCACTAGGAGGGTTTCATGGGGCTGGACGGTAGCTTTGATCTGTGCCAATTCTGCCATCATGGCAGCGTCTATTTGGAGCCGACCGGCAGTATCAATAATGACGGTATCTATGCCAGTATTCTGCGCCTGGGCTACCCCTTGGCGGGCAATTTCTACGGGATCAGCATCGGTTCCTAGGGAGAAGACGGGGACATTAATTTGTTGTCCGAGGGTAATTAGTTGATCGATCGCTGCTGGGCGATAAATATCAGTGGCAACTAACAGAGTGCTACGGTTTTGTTTTTTCAGGTGGAGGGCTAATTTAGCTGTGGCAGTGGTTTTTCCGGTTCCTTGTAATCCTGCCATGAGGACGATCGTGGGCTTAGTTTCTGCCTGAGCCAAGGGGATATTACTTTCTCCCATGACTTGAACTAATTCATCATAGACAATCTTGATAAATTGCTGGTCAGGGCTTACTCCAGAGATTACCTCTGCACCTAGAGCTTTAACTTCGACAGCAGCAATAAAGTCTTTAACTACTTGCAAATTAACATCAGCACTCAGCAAAGCCCGGCGGACAGTTTGGAGGGCATCTTGAATATTGGTAGCAGAGATTTTATCTTGACCCCGGAGCTTTTTCCAAGCACCTTCGAGGCTTTCGGCAAGGAGATCAAACATTTTATATATTTATAATTTAGTTATAGGTTAAAGATTAAACAGCAATCTTTTTGCCAAAGTTGTTAAACCGTAGGCTTGGGAAATATCTGCCAAACCGTACAAGCCGTAGATCAGGAGAATCAATCCCGAAAGTTGGGCAATTCTTGATTGGGGTGTGGGGACGATCGCTTCTCGAACCCAGATTGATATACTAGCACCAATGGCATAGCTAGAGCTAAGAATTAAACATTGCCACGCATTAGTTATTCCCCAAATAATGGCTAGGGCGATCGCCAGCAACACCATGATCTGTTCCAGAAATTCTGGGGGATTGTATTGAAGAGTAAACACTAAAGAACGCCACCAAAACACACAAAATCTCACCATAGTTATTTATTAATGTTTCAAACAACTTATATTTTAAGATTAGTTGGCTCAATAATTTTGTTATCTGAATTATCTAAAATAGTTTTAACTACTATAGAAGATTAGTATCCCAGAAAGCACGATCGAGCATTGTTTTTATATCTTTCTCACCCTGCCATTCTCTCGGAAACTGAATCTGAGGGTATTCAATTTGTAAATCTTTCATAGCAAAATTCCATGCTTTAGGAAAAAAACTATCCCAATAATTTTTCAAGCTCGGCATTTGATCTAACAATACTCGAATCTCTCGGCGCTGTTCTCGAATCGTGCGTTCCCAGCCGTTATACTCCAGAGACATAGGGATATATAAACGTTTTAGGATGTGTTCAAGGAGAGTTGTTAAATGGCTCAATAATTCTTTTTTCTGCGAAATACCCAACGCTTCAATCTCCTCAATCACATGTTCTAAATCTAATTCCTGAAAATCTCCCAGCCGCAATTTTGCTACGGTGTCTTCTGTCCAGAGGAGAAAATCTCGATCGTACAGAGATGTCTTTTCAACAGCTTGAGTCATAGTCTGATATCCCCTATTAATTAGAATTATCTTAGTAGTAGATTAACGCCTATGTTCAAAGGGTTTGTCGTTAATCCTCAACTTCTCCACCAACTACTACATTGTTGATCCGCAAACTAGGCCCACCACAGCCTACGGGTAAACCACTTTGTCCACCTTTGCCACAACCTCCTGATTCATCCCAATAAAAATCATCCCCGATCGCTTCAATATCCCCCAAGGTCTTAAATACATTCCCTGAAAGAGTGACATCCCGCACGGGTTCGGCAATTTCTCCATTACGAATCATCCATGCTTCACCGGCGGTAAAAGTGAACATTTCTCCATTGGTCATGCCTCCCAACCAATTTTTGGCATAGACTCCTTCGGTTATGCCTCCAAATAAATCTGGAACTGGAGTTTTACCCCGTTCAATCCAAGTATTAGTCATTCTCACAATAGGAGAATAGTGATAGTTGAGGCAGCGGGCATTTCCGGTGGCAGCTTCCCCCAATTTTCCAGCAGTTTCCCTAGAGTGGAGACGGCCAACTAAAACTCCATCTTTAATTAACTG
>JANMHD010000242.1:0-6358 GCA_031374985.1 Coleofasciculaceae cyanobacterium OTE_70_metabat_329
CACACTATACCAAGTCATATATAAGTCTTTGGCCGAGGGGAATAATTCTTGAACTTGTTTAAGCACATGGTGGGCGATCGCTTCATTGCTTTGTTTGATAAAGGGATCCCCCGGAGTTAGCACCAACTGCATCAGGGAACCTTCCCCTTCCCGGTAGTAATCCTCTGGACTAGTCAGAGCCATGTCGGCAAAGCAAGAGAAATCCGCATCAGCGGTGTAAAGAAGATTATTTAAACCCGCCTTTTCTTTAAGTTCCTTCATTGCTGCGGGGTTTTGGAGTTCTGTCACCCAGCCATCAAACCGGAGTTGGACTGTAGCTACAGGAACAGTATCCAGCTTGTAAATATTGTCAAACTCGCTCCATTGCCGCCACGCTGGGGGTAATAATCGCTGGGTTCCCGGCACATCTGCCGCACAAACATAGACATCAGCCGTAATGGTTTCTACATTTTCTCCATCAGCGATAGAGATTCCAGTTATTTGAGTCTCCTTGGGGATTGCTTCTGAATTTGTGGAGGAGTTTGGGTCAGGTAACTCTGTGTAGAAAATTTCCCGGACTTGACGGCGGAGATGAATTTTTACACCCCTTGCAGTTAGATAATCAACGATCGGTTTATGAAGATATTCTGCTGGAGAACCCGCCAACATACGTAGCACCGAGGCTTCCGATCGCACGGCAAAAAACTGAAAAATCGACAGCATACACCGGGCAGAAATAATCTCAGTATCAATAAAACCTAAGGCATAGGCGATCGGATTCCACATTTTCTTGAGGCTACCATCATTACCCCCATGACGGCGAAACCAATCCGCAAAGCTAATCCCGTCTAAATCCCGGATATTCCGCATTGCTCCCTCAAAATCTACCAAGCCCCGGACAATTGGGCTAGTTCCTAAGGCTAAAGAATTTTGGATTTTGTCTTGTAGTGATAGCTGAGAGGTAGTAAAAAATGCCTTCAGACCATTAAAAGGAGCACCCGTAATGAATCGAAAATCTAACTCTCCTACCCGTCCCCCCTGATTAATAAAGGTGTGGGTATGTTGTTTAAGTAATAAATGCTCAAAAGCTCCGACTTTCTTCATTAGGTCAAATAATTGGTAGTAGCAACCAAAAAATACATGGAGACCCATTTCCACATGATTTCCCTGAGGATCAACCCAACTACCAACTTTCCCACCCACAAAAGGGCGAGATTCAAAGATTTCCACTTCACAGCCTGCGTCTACTAGATCTACAGCCGTGGCCAAACCCGCTAAACCAGCCCCAACAATTACAACTCTCATCCAGAGATACCCTCAGAGTTACCCCAATAGTTTCTAATAATTACTTTACAAACTTTAACATGAATTTTAACACAGTTATAGTTTGGAGTAAGTTAACATAAAGGCTAAGTGTTATTACGGAGATATTTTAGATGAAAGTTTATACCTTTGGTGCAGATTATAATACTCCAGTGGAATTACTTTATTCCTTACGCCCAGAGAATCGAGATAGTGTTTTTCAGCAATTTATCGATCAGAACCCTTGGCAGGAAGTCCACAAAATAACTGACTGTGATGTGGCAATTTTTCCCCACAAAGCCTTTGATCCAGAAACTCTCCAGCGTAATGATAAATGTTTCCTAGCGGCTCAGGAAGCAAAAGCCTATAACAAACCTATTATTATCGATGCCGCTTCAGATGGTGATGCACCCCTAAATATTCCTACTGCAAATATTCTCCGTCTTGGTCTGTATCAAAGTTTGCAGCAGCCCTACGAAACCGAGCGCCCCTACTGGATTAGCCAAAAGAATCAAGATTATTTAGTTCCCTTGCCCATTAATAAGCGGGGACAGAAGCCTGTGATTGGTTTCTGTGGCAGTGTTGGCTCGGAGGGAAAATGGTTCAAAGTGGGTAAGGCTATTCCTTTGCGGGCAGGAAAAAAGATTTTAGGGCAAGGAAAAATTTCTCAAAAAGTTGATATCAGGATCAAAAAAGGGATGAGTCATAAGCTCCGGGGTGCTAGTATGCAAAATTTAGTCCAAGATTCCCGGATTACCACAAATTTTGATATTACTAATCAACTCCAAGACTATTACAACCCCAATAATCCTAATAGACAACTCTTAGAACAGAAGTTTGCCAATAATTTAGCAGATTGTGAATATAATCTTTGTGTTCGGGGCAATGGAAATTACTCCATTCGCTTTTTTATGACCTTAATGGCGGGCAGAATTCCTGTGGTCATAGATACAGATTGCGTGTTTCCTTTTGAAGAGAAACTTCATCTAATTCGGGTTCCTGTCTCTGGGATCGATCGCATTGGGGATTTTGTCCTCCAACATTTTGAAAGTGTGAGCGATCGAGAATTGATAGAAATGCAGCAGGAAAATCGGGAAGTATATCAAAATTATATGGCTCCCCATAAATTCATCCCTAACTTTATTGAATCTGTGGTCGATCGCTCAAGAGAGAGGACTTACGCAAATTCTGCCGTTAACTACTAGAGATAGAAGGCGCAAATTCTTGCGCCCTTACTAAATAGAAATAGATTCAAATCTAAGTTTAGAAAAATACATCCATAGTTGATCGACCAGTGGTTTTTAGCCAGTTCTGAGCCTCAATATAATTATTCGGAGCAAGGCGGATAGCTTCTTTCCAGTATTCTGCTGCTTGATCATAAAAAGCTTCTGCCCGCTCCAAATCATTAGACTCCTTAGCTTTATCACCCTTATAATGATAGATGACAGCAATATTGTTTAAGCCCTGAGGTAAGCGCGGATTAAGCTCGATACCTTGGTGGTAGAGTTCTAAGGCCTTATCATGCTCACCGTTGCTGGCATAGATTAAGCCCATATTATAGAGAATAAAACTGCGATCGTTAGAGTCTTCCTCTAAGCGTAATGCCTCTTCGTAGTTCTCTAGAGCCTCGGCATACTCCCCTTCGGATTGGGCGGATAGGCCGTCTCGATAATAAACAAAAGCCTCTTTAGCTTTACGATTGGTGGGCAGCATCTTGAGGATCATATCTGCCATTACCGTAAAGGTTTTATCGATAAAATTATCATTCCGTTGACTTCTAGGCATGGTAATAAAAACAAATTTTTCTTATTCCTTATCAGACTATCACACTGGGCTATGGGATGCGATGAGGGGATTTTAGTTAAAGCTAACTTTGATTTTCGTAGGCGGTGACAATTCTTTGGACTAGAGAATGGCGGACTACATCAGCCTTCGTTAGCTGACAGAAAGTATTCCTTCCACATCTTGCAAGACTTCCTGAGCTACAGCCAAGCCAGATTTCTGGTTAGGAGATAAATCATTTTGGGTCAAGTCTCCAGTTACCACCATCTTGGCTTGGAAACCAAGGCGGGTTAGCACCATTTTCATCTGAGATGGGGTAGTGTTCTGGGCTTCATCTACAATCACAAAGGCATTATTCAGGGTTCTGCCCCGCATATAAGCCAAGGGAGCTACTTCGATTACGCCCCGCTCCATAAGATTAGCAATTTTTTCTGGGTCGATAAACTCATACAAGGCATCGTAGAGGGGGCGCAGGTAGGGGTCAATTTTTTGTTGTAAATCTCCCGGCAGAAATCCTAGTTTTTCTCCGGCTTCTACGGCAGGACGAGTTAAAATTAGCCGATCGTACTGATTTGCCAACAGAGCTTGGGCAGCCAAGACCACCGCTAGGTAGGTTTTCCCAGTTCCGGCTGGCCCTGTACAAAAAATCAAGTCATTTGCCAAGATAGCTTTGGTGTATTGCCGCTGACGGAAAGTTTTTGCCCGAATTTCTTCTCCCCGCCGAGTTTTGGCGAGGGTTTGTTGTTGGAGGTCTTGGAGGTCGTTTTGCTGATCGCTATTCAGAGCATTGATAACCGTAAGAATATCAACTTCACTGAAGTTTTTCCCTTGCTGCCAAAAAACTGATAGCGATCGTACTAATTCTCCTGCCCTTTCTACCTGAGTCTCTGTGCCAGAAATAACTAACTCTAGACCCCGTAAAACTAGATTCGCTCCCGTTTGTTTGGCTAGGGTTTTCAGATTTTCTTCTCTGATTCCAGCTAGGGCGATCGCACTGTCCGTGGTGGGTAGAATAAGGGATTTTGAGGTCATTAATGAAGACATTAATTAGGTTAGATATTTTGGCTGCGCCGGATGGGAGGGCTAGCTTTACTAACAGAAGGACGGGGAGTATCAAGCGATCGGGAGGGGCGGGGGAAAGACTGGTCTCGTTTTTCACTTTGATTATCAAAGGAGCGTTCTGGGCGATCACCCCCCTTCGGCTCATCATAGATTTCTAAATTTACAGACTGACCAGATTGAGTTGCTGCCATCTCTAGCACCACTCGTACAGCCTGAATATTTTTTCCCCACCGGCCAAATAATCTTCCCTTATCTTCTTCAGCTAGGGCAAGACGCAGCCAAACCCGATTCCCCCCTTGGGAAATCTCACAGTCTAGTTTCAGTCCTTCACGAGATAGCAAGAAAGGCTCCACCAGAAACCGGACTAGGGCTAAGTAATCAAGACTTGTTGTTTGCTGCGGCAAGTTGTTCAAAGACATTATGTTTAGTAAGAATACTACGAACGGTTTCGGTAGGCTGGGCACCAGTTTGCAGGCGCTTGATAATTCCTTCTATATTCAGGCGGACTTCTTTAGTTAGAGGATTGTAGAAGCCCAATTCTTCTAGAGGACGGCCATCCCGGCGAGTATCGTTGTTCATAGCAACGATCCGATAGCTAGGTTCTCTTTTTTTGCCGAATCTCTTTAGTCTTAGCTTGATCATGATTTACTCAAAATATTTGTACTTAATAATAACCCAGTTTTGCCCAGGTTCTCCATTTTCTCATACTTGCCCAAATAATGCTATAGCAAAAATTAGCCCATCTGCGACTGCCCCTATTGAAATATCAAGCCAAAAATCAAGAAAAATTGTCAACTTATGCTACTCTGTAGAAGATGTTAATAACAGTTTAGTTATTAATCGTTATTAATCAACCTAGGACATATTTTCCTAGTTGGCAGCTTTTCTAACTGCCTTTTGTATCTATCACCCACCGGATCAAGTTTTTTCCAGTATGTCTATTTCCACTCAAAATTATTTTTATGGCTTTTACTTTTGGCACGGATACGGTTCCGGGTAGGTAGAGTCATATCTGATGTTGAGTGCTCAAGCCCGGAACTTCTATAGTTCTGGGCTATTTTTTTGCGTTTAGCCTTCTAAGCTAATTCCTAGTTAATTTCTACCTACTAATCCCACCTAATCTTAAAGGAGTTTTTTCCATGTTACAAGCCAAACTTACCAGCCGTTCTAGCTCTGAGCAGCAGACCATTGTGCATTTATCACCTTCCGTGGCGATCGGGGGGCAGCAGATTACTATCATCGCTGGCCCTTGTACCGTAGAGAGTCAGACCCAAATGGATTTAGTCGCCACAAAGTTGCAAGCTGCCCCAGTGCAAGCAATTCGGGGAGGAGTATACAAACCCCGTACTTCTCCCTATGCTTTTCAGGGTATGGGTGTGGATGGTTTAGAAATTCTGGGACGGGTACGATCGCACCACCACCTGCCAGTAGTCACGGAAGTAATGGCTATCTCGCAAATCCCGATTTTGGTTGAGCAAGCAGATATGCTCCAAGTAGGCAGCCGGAATATGCAGAATTTTGACCTACTCAAGGAACTAGGGCAAGTTAATAAACCCATTCTCCTCAAACGGGGTTTAGCCGCTACCCTCGAAGAATTTGTCATGGCTGCCGAATATATTCTCAGTCACGGAAATTCCCAAGTAGTGCTTTGTGAGCGGGGGATTCGCAGCTTTGATACCTACACCCGGAATATTTTAGACCTAGGGGGAGTAGTGGCTCTCAAACAGCTAACTCACCTGCCTGTAATTGTGGATCCTTCCCATGCCACCGGGAAACGAGAACTTGTGGCTCCCTTAGCTAAGGCGGCGATCGCCTGTGGAGCTGATGGTTTAATTATGGAATGTCACCCAGTCCCGGAAGAGTCTGTATCTGATGCTCGCCAAGCTTTATCCCTAGAGGACATGGTAAGACTGGTTCATGAACTCCAACCCGTAGCAGCGGCAGTGGGTAGAACTATGGTAGAGAGAGAACGAGTAGCGGCGTAATAGGCAATAATGGGAAGAGATAAACGGGTACAGATTTGGTCGTATCCATCTATCAAAAACTATGCAAGGAAAAAATGACCAGATTTATTGAAGTTCTACCGGATCTGCCCAGTTTAATTGCCCGATCGCTCTCTCTTATTCTTGATAGAATTGATATTGCCATTGCTGATCATGGCTATTGTTCCATTGTCCTAGCTGGTGGTAGTACCCCAAAACCTCTGTACGAAGCGATCGCCCGTAAGGATTTA
>JANMHD010000268.1:0-6091 GCA_031374985.1 Coleofasciculaceae cyanobacterium OTE_70_metabat_329
CCCTCAGCTTTCCGAACCCAGAGTCAGAGCGAGAATTCTTGCAGCATTACTTTAGGATATCTCTCAAGCAAGTCAGGCTTGCCCTAGTTTTAGCGATCGTTGTCTATATAATTTTAGGCATTGTTGATATACAATTTGCACCAGAAATTAGAGATAAATTATTGCTAATTCGTTATGGGTTTGTGCTTCCTATCTGTGTAACTGTTTTGGGATTAAGCTTCTCTGCCTACTTTCGGCATATTATGCAAATCTCTATCAGTGTAGCTATTGGCGTAGCTGCGATCGCCGCCCCTGTAGTCGCTATTTTAATTCCTGCTCTAGGAGTAAATTATATAGGTTTAACTAGTTTATTAATGTATAACTATACGGCTATTAAACTAAGATTTGTGACTGCAAGTATTACGGGATTAATAATTTTTCTGCTCTATAATATTTTAGACCTATTAATGATTCAAACTCCCCTAGCTAAATTAATAGAAATAGATTTTTATCTAATGGCAACTATGTGTGTCGGGATGTTTGCGAACTATCAAATGGAATTTTACTTGAGGCAGAGCTATATTAGCGATCGCCTTTTACGAAAAGAACAAGAAAAAGCTGAAGAATTACTTCTAAATGTCCTACCAGCTTCTATTGCTGCTCGCCTCAAACAAGGAGATAAAGTCATAGCAGAAAGCTTTCCTGATGTAACCATTTTGTTTGCTGACCTAGTTAATTTCACCCAACTATCTGCCACCATCTCCGCTAAGGAACTGGTAAATATTTTGAATGAAATTTTCTCTGAATTTGATCTTCTTGCCGAGAAGCATGGCCTAGAAAAAATTAAAACTATTGGGGATGCATACATGGTTGTTGGAGGTTTGCCAATTCACCGAGTAGACCATGCCCAAGCAGTAGCAAACATGGCCTTAGATATGCGGGCAGCAATTCAACGAATTAGTAACCTTAGTCAAGAGCCTTTAAGTATTAGAATCGGAATTAATACAGGGCCTGTGGTAGCGGGAGTAATTGGCATTAAAAAATTTATCTACGATTTGTGGGGAGATACAGTCAACGTAGCTAGTCGAATGGAATCCCATGGCATTCCCGATCAAATCCATGTCACCTTAGAAACTTATCAAGTACTTCAACAAGAATATACCTTTAAGACACGGGACAAAATTCAGGTAAAGGGGAAGGGAGAAATGCAAACTTATTTATTGTTAAATAAGAAATCAAGGGAAAACGAAGAGAATTTACATCTTGAAATTTTCTCTTAAATTTATTATAATTGTATGCTGGTTAATAAACCTATAGATAAACTAACAACTTCAGGAAATAACAGTAATGATTTTAAGAAAATTAGCATTTTTAGCATTAGCTTTTTTGGGTTTAAATCTGTATCTAAATTGGACTACTCCAGCTATGGCTGCCAATCAATATCCTGTTCCTCCTTCCTATAGTAATGCTCAACTTAAGGGGAAGGATTTTTCTGGACAAGTGCTACAAAAAGCCGAATTTTCTAATGCTAATTTAGAATCAACTAATTTTAGTAATGCTGACCTCCGAGGAGCAGTAATTAGT
Source organism: Coleofasciculaceae cyanobacterium OTE_70_metabat_329 (assembly GCA_031374985.1). Classification (GTDB taxonomy): domain Bacteria; phylum Cyanobacteriota; class Cyanobacteriia; order Cyanobacteriales; family JAAUUE01; genus JAAUUE01. The sequence continues at coordinate 1,564 of JANMHD010000268.1, forward strand.
GCTTCTACTCTAACTAAAACTATTTTACATGGAGCAGATTTAACCTACGCTATGGTGGATCAGGTAAATTTTAATGGTGCAGACTTGAGTGATGCAGTTTTGGTAGAAGCACTCTTACTCCGCTCTACTTTTAAGGATGTAGATATTACAGGAGCAGATTTTACCGATGCACTATTGGGGCGGGTGCAGGTGCAGCAATTGTGTTTGCAAGCTACGGGTGTAAATTCTAAAACTGGGGTAGCTACAGCAGATTCCTTGGGGTGTTCTTAGATATTTTTAGGCAAATTGATTAATCAAATTAGTTATGGATATCAATCCCATTACTCTCAAGTATTACGATCAACAACTAGAAAAAAGATTTAGGCAAGATTATGCCACTAAGTCTATTAAGCAAGTAAGATTTGCAATCCTATTACCAATCTTTATCTATTGCTTATCCGGGATAATGAATTACTTGTTTAATCCTACCCAAATAGCATTAGCTGCATGGACAAAATATGGTGTTTTCACATCGTTGCTTTTGATGACTTTCGCTTCTACCTATAGAAAATCTTCACCCCAAGCAATACAGATGATATTAGTAGTTGCGAGTTTAATTTCGGCTATAAGTTTTACTATTATCATCGGTTCAAGGTCAATTTTCGTTATTCAGGATATTAGTAACTACAACAATGATTATATATTATTATCAATTAATACTGCTTTGGTGCTAGTTACTGTTTATACCTATACTGCTACAAGACTTCTATTCATCTATGCGATCGCTACAGGTTTAGTAATATTAATTATTTATAATGTAACGGCTTTTTATTTTGTTAAGCCGATGCTAACAATAATCATAATTAGTAATAATTTTCAGCTATTAATTGCCAACCTGATTGGAGGTTTTGCTGGTTACTTGATGGAGCTTTATCTACGCCGTGACTTTTTGAAAAGTGTTTTAATTGCCCTAGAACAGGAAAAATCAGAGCAATTATTACTGAATATCTTACCCAGTACGATCGCCTCTCGACTCAAAGAAAGTAATAAGACGATTGCAGATAGTTTTACTGAAGTGACAATTTTGTTTGCCGATATTGTGGGTTTCACCAAATTATCTAGCCAAGTTTCTCCTGTAAAATTAGTAGAATTACTCAATCAAATATTTTCTGCTTTTGATGAGTTGGCAGACAAGCATCAACTAGAAAAAATTAAAACTATTGGTGATGCCTACATGGTAGTAGGGGGAATTCCAGAACCGAGGGCAGATCATGCAGAAGCGATCGCAGAGATGGCTTTGGATATGCAGGCGGAAATTTTCAAAATCAATCAAAAATCTCAACGAAATTTTGCCATTCGGATTGGCATCAATTCTGGAGAAGTTGTAGCGGGAGTGATCGGCAAAAAGAAGTTTATTTATGATCTATGGGGCGATGCGGTGAATACGGCTAGTCGGATGGAATCTCACGGTATTCCCAATACTATCCACGTGACGATCGATACTTACAATTTACTAGCTGATAAATATTTATTTGAAGAAAGAGGACTAATCGATGTTAAAGGTAAAGGAGAAATGCAGACTTATATCTTAAAAGATAGATTAGTTATTAATTAAAATACTTAAATATTGAAATGTTTAAATGTTGATAATACTTGTAACGATTAAAAATGCAAATTAGAAAAGTAGGAATTATTGGTGGTGGTCAGTTGGCTTGGATGATGGGGGAACCTGCCCAAAAATTGGGGCTAGAATTGATAATTCAAACTCCCCATGTAGAAGACCCGGCAGTAGCTGTGGCCACAGAGGTAGTTTATGGAGAAGTAGATGATGCGATCGCTACATCTTCCCTAGCTGCTCAATGTGATGTGATTGGCTTTGAGAATGAATTTATAGACTTACCTGCCTTAAATTTATTAGCAGCAAAAGGAATTATTTTTCGTCCTTCTTTAACAGCTTTAGAACCACTATTAGATAAATATCATCAACGTTGCTATTTAGAAAAATTAGGTTTACCTAATCCTCAATTTTGGACTTTAGATTTTAACTTAAATATAGATTTAGATACTTTACAATATCCCCTAGTCTTGAAGGCTCGCAGACATGGTTATGATGGTCAGGGAACAGTAATAGTTGAAAATAAATCCCAGCTACTTGCTATGGGAGAAAAAATAGAAAATAAAGCATTTTTAGCAGAACAATTTATCCCTTTTACTAAAGAATTAGCGGTGATTGCCGCTCGTTCTGAGGCGGGGGAAATCAAAATATATCCCGTAGTAGAAACTCAACAAGAGAATCAAGTATGTCGGCGAGTTTTTGCCCCTGCTGCTATTAGCCAAGATTTGATTTTAGTAGCAGAAAAAATTATTACTACTATCTTGGTAGATTTGCAGGTAGTGGGTTTATTTGCGGTGGAATTATTTCTGACTCCTACAGGAAATTTATTAGTTAATGAAATTGCCCCTCGCACCCATAATTCTGGACACTTTACCCTCGATGCCTGCCCTACTTCTCAATTTGAACAATACCTAAGAGCGATCGCTGGGCAAGAGTTAGGGGATGTATCAATGCAAGATGCGGGGGCAGTGATGGTGAATTTGTTGGGCTATCCCGAAATTGATAATTATCCAGATAGCTACCTAGCTAGAAAAAATCAACTAGCGCAAATTCCCCACAGCCATATTTATTGGTATGGAAAAAGTCCTAGACTCGGCCGCAAGCTCGGTCATATCACGGTTTTAATTCCTACTGGTACACCGGAGGAAGTGCAGGAGCAGATGAAAGCGATCGCTAGTCAAATAGAAACTATTTGGTATGGATAAATATTGAAATAATCACCTAAAATTGTATTTGTTATACTGTGATTAATAAACATCAGTATATCTAAACTAGATTATTGAATTTTAAGTGAATATATCTCAAACTTAAGATAAGAAAATGCAAAAAGATACTACTAATCACCATCTAGTTTCTAACTTAGTTCTCCAAACTTTCAAAGAAGATATTGATACAGTTTTACAGGGAATTATCTCCTTACACCCGATGGAGTATGTAATTCTTAATCAGGAGTTAGTTATTCAGAAAACTTCTCTAGGTGTAGATAGATTTGTGGAATTTCAAGCAGCAAGAGTTGGGAATGATGTCCGCCATAGCTTTCCAGAGTTAATTGGGCTAGAGCCGGTAATCAACAATGTCCTAGAAAAAAGACTTAGGAGTTTTTATCTCCAAGGCGTAGCTAGAGGAACCCTAGATCAGTCTTGCACTTACCATGATATATATATATTTACTGGACTAGGCAAAGATAAGCAAGAGCAACTAGTTTTGCTGCTGGAAAATGTGACTGAGCAAATGATGACTAGACAAACTCTGTTGCAAGCTGCTAATGAAACTAGTTTATTGATGATGTCTATAGTTGATAGAAATAACTATATGGAGTCTTTGAATCAAAATTTACGCCAAATAGCTTTAACCGATAGTTTAACTAAGTTGGCTAATCGTCGTCACTTAGATCAATATTTAGAGATTGAATGGAGAAGAATGGCTAGGGAAAAAAGGCCTTTAGCTTTAATTTTGTGTGATGTAGATGTCTTCAAACTTTATAACGATACCTATGGTCATGTAGCTGGGGATAAATGTTTGCAAGAAGTTGCTATGGTGATTGCAGAAAATGTTAAAAGACCGGGAGACCTTGCTGCTCGCTATGGAGGAGAAGAGTTTGCCATAGTTTTACCTAATACGAATATGCACGGGGCGGTGCAGCTAGCCGAAATTATCCGTCAAAAGCTGGCAATCCGATCGATCGCTCATCGTAGTTCTCCCTTAGATATTCAGATAGTCAGCCTGAGTATTGGTGTTGCTAGTGTTATTCCTCATCAGGGTCTATCTATAAATTGGCTAATTATGGAAGCAGATCAGGCTCTTTACAAGGCAAAAGAAACTGGTCGCGATCGGATTGTCTCCGCCGGTTGTTAGATTATAAAATTATTTAGGATTCCCGCGATGAACTAGGGTAGCACTGGATTGATCCACAGGCATTAAAACAACTTGATTGATATTCACATGGGCGGGACGGGTAGCACAGAAAAAGATTACATCCGCTACATCCATTGCACTTAGAGGAGTTAAGCCCTCATAAACTTTACTTGCCTTAGTAGTGTCTCCATGAAACCGCACAATACTAAATTCGGTTTCTACTAAACCTGGATCTATACAACTTACCCGGATTGGTGTGCCAACAAGATCTTGCTTGAGACCTTCACTGATTAATTTTACCGCTGCTTTTGTACCGCAATAGACACTGCCCTTGGGGTAGGCCGTAAGTCCAGCGATCGAACCAATATTAATAATATGCCCCCGGCCTCGATCGAGCATTCCGGGGATAATATTCCGAGTCATGTAGAGCAATCCCTTAATATTTGTATCGATCATCTCCTCCCAGTCAGTCACCTCAGCTTCTGGAAATAGCTCTAAACCCCTTGCTAATCCAGCATTATTAATTAATATTTCTACTTCTGCCCACTCAGAAGGGAGGTTAGCAATTTCTTGAATTAC
>JANMHD010000315.1:0-4151 GCA_031374985.1 Coleofasciculaceae cyanobacterium OTE_70_metabat_329
AATGTCAATAAGCCCCCTCGCACATCTCGCCATAGTTGGCGCTTATCCATGATGAAGCCCCCAGAGGGCATAATTTTAGTCTTCCCTACTAAGGAAATTCCCAACTGGGTATAAGGTCTGCCTTCACCGACTAAGGGTAAAGCTCCTAGCTCTGGAGCTTGGGGATGGATTTGTAGTGGGTGGAGGATTTGGGCTGCGATCGCATCTTCCCCATGCCCATTACTCAGACAAAGTAATCTCATAAGGTTATAAAAAAGAATGGCTTTACATAATGCCCTTTTTTCAGGAGGGCAGGGGGGATCTTAATCCGTAGAGGCTCAAAGCGGATCAAAGCGGATCAAAAATGAAATAGTACTCCTACCTTAATCTGCCCGATCGCAAAATACTAATAATTAACCATAATCCCAAAAAACTAGCAGTAGCAAACAGTCCATTACTAACTAGAGATAACTCAGTAGTTTGAGCTTTGGTAGAAATGATGGCGGCTCCCATAATCAGGGAACCCACTACAATGCTGAAGGAGAGGCGATTGGCAGAATCATCTACACTACGGCGCAGGGGTTCCATATCCTTAAGGCTAAGATTCCAAGTCAGGTTTTCATTAGTAATTCGTTCCAGCAGAAGTTCAATCAGGCGGGGAGATTGGAAGGATAGGCTCTTTAGGTCTAGAGCAATTCGTAGGAGAGCTTGCACAGGGTTCTCGCCGAGGAGTTGACGCTGAAATAAATCTACGGTCAGGGGCTTAAGTTCATCTAGCAGGTTAATCTGAGGATCAAAAGTTCGAGCCACACCTTCGAGGTTAGCGATCGCTTTGGCATACAAACCTAAATTACTAGGAATCTTTAATTTGTTATCCCGTGCTGTTTGCAGCAATTCATAGAATACTTCCGAGAATTTGATCTGCTCTAGATTAACGTTGTAATACTTGCGGAGGAGCTTGGTGAAATCGTTTTCTAGTTTACTCAAATTAGCCGGTTGCCCAGAATCAGAAAGCTCGATCGTCAGTTGGGCGCAGCGTTGGGCATCTAGATCAGCGATCGCTAATAATATTTCCGTTAAAGTCTGCTGCGTCCGAGGATCAATCTTGCCCACCATCCCAAAATCTAGCAATGCCACCCGCCCATCATCCAAATAAAATATATTTCCCGGATGGGGATCTGCATGAAAAAAACCATCTACAAATAATTGTTGAAAAAATGCCCGAAATAATAAGGTTGTGGTTTCATGGCGGATAGTAATGGCATCTTTGCCGATGTCTGGTACTTTTAGCTGTGCTTCTAATAAAGGCTTGCCATCTAACCAATCAAGCACCAATAATCTTTTGCTAGTACAAGTCCAATAAATACCGGGAATAAATAACTCTTGGGGATCAAACCATTGGCTCTGGGACATATTGCGCCGGAGCAGGTCAGTATTCTGCGCCTCTTGGGTAAAATCTAGCTCGGCTTCTAGGGCATTGCTAAATTCCTCCGCTAAACCCACAAAATCAAACTCTTGCCCAAAATCTGTCATGGATACTAGCTCGGCTACCCCTTTGATTAGGATGATATCTTGGGCGATAATTTTCTCAATCCCCGGACGCTGCACCTTCAGGGCGACTACTTGGCCGTTAACTAAAACTCCCTTATGGGTTTGAGCGATCGATCCTGCCGCTACAGCTACTGGATTAATACTCTGAAAAACCATGTCGATCGGTTGAGCCAGTTCCTGCTCAATTACTGGCACAATTTCTGACCAACTTAAGGGGGGAACTTGGGCTTGGAGAGTAGATAGGGCTTGAATATAGCGGGGAGAAAGTACATCAGGACGAGTGCTGAGAAGCTGTCCCATCTTTACATACACAGGCCCCAAATCCACCATGATATTACGCAAAATTTCCGGCGGCGGCAGTTGGGGATGACTTGCTTTACCCCCAGTCAAAATTCCCCGCATATAATCCCAGCCATTGCGAAAGACAACTTCTAGGATTTCTTTTTGTCTAGAAGTAGTTTTGGTGAGAGAAAACATAAAGATTTGGGGTGATGAAGAGACTTGCCCCCATTCTAGCGTAGAGGACTAGGGTAGGGGCGGGCGATCGTGCTAAGTTAGTATGACAGAATTTATAATTACATAATCATGAAGCGTGAAAATTTTTCAACCGGAACTCCTTGGGAGCCAATTGTCGGATACTCTCGTGCAGTTCGAGTTGGAAATCAAGTTTGGATAGCAGGTACGACTCCAACTAATGAACTCGGTGAAATTGTTAGTCCCGACGATGTTTACGCTCAAACTATGCAGACACTTAAAAATATTGAAATAGCACTCCGCAGGGCGGGAGCCAGCCTTGAAGATGTAGTAAGAACTCGAATGTATGTTGTTAATATTGAGGACTGGGAAAAGATTGGGCAAGCGCATGGCGAGTTTTTTAAAAACATTCGGCCTGTAACATCAATGGTTGAAGTGAGTCGATTAATCGAGCCAAAAATTTTGATTGAAATTGAAGCAGAAGCAGTTATAGCTGACAAAGCCTAATTATATTGGTGATGCAACATTATATTAGTAATGCAACGGAATTAATGAAGCGGACAGTTAAGAGACACTGGATTTGGTTAGCTTTAGATATTGACACCCGTGAGATTGTAGAAGTGTGGATTGGAGACGGTTACTTCGACAAGCTCAGCACAAGTCTCGAAGTTCTGCTGAGAAGCTATAGCAATCCCTACCTTCTGTGTATTGTCAAGGTGCATTGTGCTACACAGATTTCTGGGAGGCTTACGCCCAAGTGTTGCCAAGCAAGCGTCACAAGGCGGTGGGAAAGGAAACAGGTAGAACGAGCTACATAGAAAGATTCAACAACACTTTGAGACAGCGAGTAGGAAGGTTAGTACGTAAAACCTTATCGTTTTCCAAAAAGTTAGAGAATCATATTGGTGCAGTTTGGAATTTCGTGCATCACTACAATGCCTTGCTTTGAGCCTGAACATTACCTATTCACTACTACCTAAAAAGTTAACTCTCCTATTTTATTTCAAGAATCCTTTGCAGAACTGGAGTCACCTTGGGGAATCGGGCATCTGGTAAAATAGAGGAAAACTATAAGAATTTTGTAACGCATGACTACCAATCCCCCCGATCGCCCGATGATTCCCGAAGCCGCTTGGAGCCGTACTATTGGGCAAGGTTGGGATAACCCCTACACCGTGCGCTACGCCAGCAACCTTGATGATATCATCAGAAACTATTGCTGAGTATGAGAAGATAGTTTTAATGGAGTAGAAATGAGTTTTCTGCCACTCTTATTTTGCCTCCTTCGCAAATCATCACAAATAGCTTGCAAATCGTAATTAAAAGCTTTTGCGTGTTCCTCTCGAATCTTATATATTTCCTCAAGGATTTCATCTTTCCACATTTTCATTATTTTCATTCTCCCATTAATTCATAAGGCGTACAGATTGTTGGTAGCTCATATCCAGCATCAAGACTAATTTGAAGGAGCTTCTTTTGAATTTGAGCATTGGCAATATGTTTACAATTCCAAGTTAGTAGATAGTCTAATCCATAAACAGTGGCAGCAGCAATATGTAAGGCATCATCCGCAGCTTTAGCAGGAAGATTACTCTTGCTCAAAAATTGTGATGCTAGGTTCTGAACTGATTGATCAATCTCCAGCAGAGGAAAATTACGCAGAAGTTCTAGTCGTTGAGTTGCAACTTCCCTATCACCTCGTGCCACTTCATCTAAAACTACTTGGGAAATATAGAGCGTAAACTGAGAACGGCGATTATCCCACCAATTCAAGGTTGCCTCTCTATGCGCCATCAGAGTTAAGTTGTTGCTGGATCTAGCAGATAGATAGCCAATAATACTAGTTTCAATGTAGACAGTTTCACTCATAAAATACTAAAAAGTTAACTCTCCTATTTTATTTCAAGAATCCTTTGCAGAACTGGAGTTACCTTGGGGAATCGGGCATCTGTTAAAATATGGGAAAAACTATAAAAATTTTGTAACGCATGACTACTAATCCCCCCGATCGCCCGATGATTCCCGAAGCTGCTTGGAGCCGTACTATGGGGCAAGGTTGGGATAACCCCTACACCGTGCGCTACGCCAGTAACCTTGATGATGGGCCTAATCATGGAATGCCCTTGGGGGGATTTGGGGCGGGGTGT
>JANMHD010000373.1:0-25657 GCA_031374985.1 Coleofasciculaceae cyanobacterium OTE_70_metabat_329
TGAAGGATTAATTGTGACTAGCGCTTGTTTAGGGGGAGAAATTCCCCAAGCTATTTTGCAAAATAAACCCGATGTGGCCAGAGAAGTGGCTAAATGGTATAAAGATGTATTTAAAGATGATTATTACTTAGAAATTCAGGATCACGGCAGTCAAGAAGACCGAATTGTAAATGTAGAAATTGTCAAGATTGCTCAAGAATTGGGAATTAAGATAATTGCAACTAATGATTCTCATTTCACTTCTTGTAATGACGTGGAAGCTCATGATGCTTTACTTTGTATTCAAACTGGAAAGCTAATTACCGAAGATAAAAGGATGCGCTATAGCGGGACAGAATACCTAAAATCTGCCGCAGAAATGGCCTTGCTATTTCGAGATCATCTACCCGAAGAAATTATTACCCAAGCAATTAAAAATACCCTCGAAGTTGCCGAAAAAATCCAACCCTACGACATTATGGGGCAGCCCCGAATCCCTAAATATCCTGTGCCATCGGGACATACTATGGATACGTACCTAGAGGAAAAAACTTGGGAGGGATTATTAGAACGCTTTGGGTATCGTAATCGATCAGAAATAGAACCTGTTTATAAAGAACGGGTAGAGTTTGAATTAAATGTCATGCAACAGGCGGGTTTTTCTAGCTATTTCTTAGTAGTGTGGGACTACATTAAATATGCTAGAGATCAAAAAATTCCTGTAGGTCCGGGGCGGGGTTCGGCTGCTGGTTCTTTGGTTGCCTATGCTTTAGGAATTACGAATATTGATCCGGTACATCATGGTTTGTTGTTTGAAAGATTTTTAAATCCTGAACGGAAATCGATGCCAGATATTGATACAGATTTTTGTATCGATCGCCGAGATGACATGATTAAATACGTGGCAAATAAATACGGAGAAGATAAGGTTGCCCAGATTATTACCTTTAACCGTTTAACTTCTAAATCTGTTCTCAAAGATGTAGCTAGGGTGTTAGATATTCCCTACAAAGAATCCGATGAAATGGCCAAAATGATCCCAGTAGTCCGGGGTAAGCCGACTAAATTGAAGGTGATGATCTCGCCTGAAACTCCGGCTCCTGAATTTCGAGCTAGGTATCTGCAAAATGAACACGTGCAACACTGGCTAGATATGGCTATGCGGATTGAAGGAACTAACAAAACCTACGGAGTTCATGCAGCAGGGGTGGTAATTTCTTCGGAGGCTTTAGATGAAATTGTTCCTCTACAAAAAAATAATGACGGAACAGTAATTACTCAATATTTCATGGAGGATTTAGAATCTTTAGGACTATTAAAAATGGACTTTTTGGGGTTAAAAAATCTCACCATTATTCAGAAAACTATTGGCTTAATTCATGATAATAAGTCTCTAGATTTGGATCCTGATCAGTTTCCCAAAGATGAACGAAAAACTCGACAAATTTTGGCTAAGGGAACTATTAAGAAAATTCCTGATGATATCAAAAAGACCTATCAAATTTTAGAAAAAGGTGATTTAGAAGGCATATTTCAGTTGGAATCTTCGGGAATGCGGCAGATTGTCCGGGATCTAAAACCCTCTTGTATTGAAGATATTTCTTCGATTTTGGCGCTGTATCGTCCGGGGCCTCTGGATGCAGGGTTAATTCCGAAGTTTATCGATCGCAAACACGGTCGAGAGGCAATCAAATACGAACACCCTCTCCTAGAACCCATTCTTAATGAAACCTATGCTGTACTAGTGTATCAAGAACAGATCATGAAAATGGCTCAAGATTTGGCTGGTTATACTCTAGGGCAGGCAGACTTGCTTAGAAGAGCAATGGGAAAGAAAAAGGGCGATGAGATGCAGAAGCAAAGAGAAACCTTTATTGATGGTTCCACTAGGAATGGAGTTAGGCAAGACATTGCTGAACATTTATTTGACCAGATGGTAATCTTTGCGGAATATTGCTTTAATAAATCCCACTCCACTTCCTACGCCTACGTCACTTATCAAACTGCTTATCTAAAGGCAAATTATCCTACCGAATATATGTCGGCTCTGTTGAGTTCTAATAGCGAAGATCAAGACAAAGTTCAGCGCTATATTGCTTCTTGTACTAATTTACAAATTGATGTACAGCCACCTAATATTAATCACTCTGAATACGATTTCACGCCGGTAGGTGATGACATTATGTTTGGCTTAGGTGCAGTACGTAATTTAGGAGAGGGGGCAATTTTATCGATTATTGAAGCTCGGTTAGAAGGGGGAGAATTTACTTCTTTGGCGGATTTTTGCGATCGTATTAATATTCATAGTGTCAACAGTCGTAGTCTAGAAGCTCTAGTTAAATCCGGGGCATTAGATAAACTTAATCCTAATAGAAAACAAGCGATCGAACACCTGAAACTCCTCGTTGCTTGGTCTCAAAATCGAACTAAAGATAAAGAATCAGGGCAATCTAGTATTTTTGACCTGATGACAGCAGAAACTCCCGGCAGCAAAGGCTTAGAATCTGCACCTTCTGCCCCCAGAATTGCCGACTTTTCTAAGGAAGAAAAACTCCAAGCAGAAAAAGAACTATTAGGCTTTTATGTGTCTGATCATCCCCTCAAATCCCTAAAAAATGCCTACAAAGTCATGGCGCCTAATACTTTGGCTGAAGTTATGGAAATGAAATCAAAAACTGCTGTTACCATCCTCGCCATATTAATTGATATCAAACCAATTACCACCAAAAAAGGCGATCGCATGGCTGTGGTGCAGATGGAAGATATTAGTGGAGCTAAGGCTGAGGGCGTGATCTTTCCCAAGGCCTTCGATCGCCTTAGTGAAATTATCCTTCCTGATGCCCAACTAATTATCTGGGGTAAGGTGGATGACAAGGAAGACCAGAAGCAATTAATTATTGAAGATGCTGCGGCTATTAGCACTGGGGAAATGATTTTATTAGAACTCCAGTCCCAACAGGTGAATGAAAATACCTTCAAGCGGGTGAAGGATCTACTAGCAGGACAACTAGGCAAAAAAAATGATGCTAGAGTTCCCGTTCTGGCCAAGATTAGCACCTCCCCTTCCAGTCAGCTAGTCCGGCTCCCCCGGGAATATTGGGTAGAAAACAGTCAAGCCACCGTCAAAGTCTTCCAAGATGCCGGGTTTGTGGTGAGTACTAGGAGGTTTCTGGCCTGAAAAAAGAATTCTCTTAGCTCTATTGGGAAATTCTTGGGGATTGCTATATCATAGAGACAAACTTCAAGCCTCTCTATTTTTCAAATTAGCTCTTCTTTTTATCATGATAGACAAAACTTCCCCATCAAACAACTCTAGCTTGTTTATTTTAATCATCCCTCTAGCATTCATCTCTATAATTTTGATTAAGACTTGGAAAGTAATATTAGGTATTATCTGTTTGGGTGTTGGTTGGCGAGTTTGGCAACAGTATGAATGGCAACAATTTAGACAACAAATTGATCCTTATTTTAAGAGTTTAATGCAAGATAAACGAGGTAGTTTAACGGTTTTAGCTCTAGCCGAGACAGCCCAGATTCCTAATAGCCTAGCTAGTAAATATCTCCTCAGCAAAGCACGGCAATACGGGGCAGAACTTCTCAGCTATGGGGACGATCGAGATACCTATTATTTTTTGACTGCTGGAGTAATTCAGGGGATTTTGACAGATAGTGAACCAGAGACTATTTCTCCGAAGTTTGTCCCTCCATCTCCAGCAGAATTAGCAGGATTCTTAAAAGATAAGCAGTCGGGTTCGCCCCTTCCTCAATCTTTATCTACAAGTTCTAGGATCGATATACCTACGGCGACAAAAGTAGAGCCTGCTCCCCAAACTGCTAATTCTGCCAGCGTTCTACAAGAATCTCCGAGTGAAAGAGGATCGATCGACTATTTTCCTGATCCTACAACTTAAATAAGGAAAATCTTGAGGAAAATCGGTAAAAAATGAAGTGATTTGTTATAGTCAATTTGGTAGACTTAATTCTTTAGTATATATACTTAAGAATGATCTAATTCATTTTTCTATATATTCTCTTTTCTTCCTATGAACTTTAATTAATCCTAAATATTCTTCATAAAAGCTCAGGTATTATAGAAATAGGGGCTTTTATTTATTTTGTCTTTGCTAGTTGAGTGGATTCATCTAGTTAGCTAATTAATTTATCCAAAGTTAGCATTGAATTTATATACAAGAGGATTTTAATTTGCAAGGTTTCAGAGATGAGTCGGTGATAGTACAGGGAGGTAAATAATAGTGATCATCTTTGAGAATATAAATGTAAAGGAACTAACTCACCAAATTATTACCCAAAGTCAAGCAAAATTTACTGGAAGGGTAAACATCACAACCTCAAAGGGGACACACTACAGTATTTACTTTGGTTTAGGTAGGGTAGTGTGGGCAACCGGCGGGACTCATCCCTACCGTCGTTGGCAACGATTGCTGTTGAAAAATCTTAACCAATCTCAAGCACAACCTACTGTACGGGGACAAGATGAATTTGAAGCTTGGGACTATCATTTACTAAGTATTTTAGTGAGACGGAGCCAAATACCTTTAGATCAGGGAAAAATCATTATTGCTCATATCTTGGAAGAAGTCCTATTTGACTTGTATCAATGTTCGGTACAAGAAGAAAATATTTTTTCGGGACGCTGGGATGAGGGGATTCGTCCTTCCCAACAATTAGTATTGCCTCCCCATATGGTGGTTCCTCCAGAATTAGTTATAAATCATGTGATCAAAGTTTGGCAAACTTGGCAATATGAGGGTATTAGTAGCGTTTTGCCAGATTTGGCTCCGATAATTAAAAGCCCTAAAGAATTACGTCAACTTATTCCATCTCAAGTCTATCAAAATTTAAGTCGAGTAATTGATGGTCAGCAGAGTTTACGAGATGTAGCTCTGGTAATGAAATTGGATCTGATGAAGTTAGTGAAAGTTTTATTTCCCTATATTCAACGGGGGTTAATCAGTCTTGTAGTAGTCAAAGATAACTTGCTGCCGTCTCCAGAAGATGTTTCTGCTGCGACTGTTCCCCCCAAAGCCATAACCCAAAATTCTTTAGTAGTAAATCTAGATATTTTTAAGCCCACAGCCACAAATACAAATTTAAAACCTTCTAAAGTACCTTTAATCATTTGTATAGATGATAGTAAGCAGATCTGTGAAGAAATGGAACGCCACATAACTCACGCTGGCTATAAATTTCTGGGGTTACAAGATTCGGTGATGGCTTTAGCAACTTTATTGGAGGTAAAACCAGATTTTATTTTTTTGGATTTAATTATGCCTGTGGCTAATGGTTATGAAATTTGCTCCCAAATTCGGCGAATTTCTGCGTTTCATGATATTCCTGTGGTGATCTTGACAGGGAATGATGGCTTGGTCGATCGAGTCCGTGCCAAAATGGTGGGAGCCACGGACTTTTTAAGCAAGCCTGCTAAACCAGAAAAATTGTTGGCTACTATCCAACGCTATCTCAAGGTATCGCTGCCCAAAAACGAGTAAAATAATCCCAACTATTTATTGCTTACCTATGAAAACTATTCTCCTTGTTGAAGACGGCGTTACTGAAAGTCAAGTTATTACTGCTTGTCTCCAAAGTGCTGGGTTTGCGGTAATTAATACGGGGAGTGTTGAGCAGGCACAACCCAAGGTGACACAACAGCGCCCAGATTTAATTCTCCTAGATGTAATTCTGCCAGGCCAGAGTGGGTTTGAATTTTGCCGAGATTTAAAAAAAAGCCCCGCAACTAAAGATATTCCGGTAGTTATCTGCTCTACAAAATCTACTCCGGTGGATATTACTTGGGGGACTATGTTAGGAGCGGATGCTTTTTTACAGAAACCTATAGATGAAGCTGAGTTGATCAGTACTGTAAAAAAGTTTATCAAGTGAAGTTAAACGAGGATTTTTAACCCCCGATTTGTGACATGGTGCGGCTATAGTTGCTAAAAGTGCCAGAGTTTCTTTCTTTATAGTTGATTTCTGGTTTGAGCAGGAGGAGTTCGGCTACTTTTTGGCGAAGAATTGTAGGGCTGATACCTTGGCGGAGGGAGGTTTTTAGGTCAATTTCACCATTTTCATTTAGGAGGCAGGGACGGAGCCAACCATCAGCAGAAAGGCGCATCCGGTTACAGCGATCGCAAAAACATTCTGACATTTGACTAATAAAACCTAAAGTTCCCAAAGCACCGGGAATTTGAAATACATCTGCTGGCCCGGCTCCCCGGATTTGACCTCTGGTTAATTGCTCGGTCAAGCCCCAGCGATCGCTAATCTGCCGTCGTAGTTCTGCTGAGGGAATCCAAGCCCGTTCTTGAAACAATTCTTCATTACCAATGGGCATAAATTCAATAAACCTAACGTGCCATTGTCTTTTTATGGTCAGGGCAGCAAGATTTAATATTTCATGGTCGTTAATTCCCGGAATCACTACTACATTTAGTTTTAGGGGATCAAAACCTACTTGATGGGCAGCCAAAATCCCCTGCCATACCTGCTGCCACCTAGCTTTGCCTCGATTGCCAATCACCCGATCGAACACCTCTGGCTCTAGGGAATCCAGGCTGATATTAATCCGCCGTAGTCCTGCTTTGTATAAATCTTCGGCCATGTTTGCCAACAGAAACCCGTTGGTGGTCATGGATAGATCTTCTGTACCGGGGAGGGAGGCGATTGCCCTGACTAGATCTACCACTCCCGGTCGGAGTAGGGGTTCCCCCCCGGTGAGGCGAAAGCGATGGAATCCCAGGGGAATAAATACTTCTTGGAGGAGAGTTAAGATTTCCGTAGCTGTAAGGAGTTGTTGCTGCAAAATATATTCTAATTCTGCTGACTCTGGCATACAGTATTGGCACCGAAAATTGCAGCGATCGATCAAGCTAATACGGAGATAATCTACTGGATTCATAGAAGTATTATAATTTACCTTCATCTACATTGTGATCCCCTATATTGTAATGGGTAAAATAATAATAAAGTTAGTTCCCTATTAACTCGGTAGTAAAGTTAATACCCCCGTGATGTTTTTCTACAGCAATTTTTTTAGCGATCGCTAACCCTAATCCAGTGCCTTTACTAACTCCCTTAGTTGTAAATAAATAATCAAATACTTTTGCTTGTAAATCTATAGATTTTCCTACCGGCTACAGCTCAAAAACAATTCCAGCGGGTAGTTCCTAAAGTCCAGTTTCGGGCTTCCATTCTAGAAAATTATCAAAAATCACTAACATTTAGATATAACTTGCATTATAGTTTTATGGCTAGTAGAACTTTCTATTCTTCTACCTACATTATAAATTAACCTTTATTGTATGTGATAGCATTATTGGAAACCATCTCAAATCAGTTATAGATAGTTTAGGTCTGCCTATATGTATAAAATTCCCCTTCTATTCTCGCCGCAACCAAATGGAGGCTTTACTGTTACCTCAGCCTTGCTACCAGAGCTAGTTACAGAAGGAGAGACTATAGAAGAAGCTCTAGAGAATGTTCAAGATGCTTTGGCAGCAGTTATTGAAGCTTATGAAGACCTTGGCCAAGCCCTGCCTCCTAGCCTCCGAGTTGAGAAGACAGATGCTTTTTATCTAGAAACTTTAGTTGCTACCTCATGAGGTATAGAGAAATAGCAAAGAAGCTAACAATTCTTGGCTGTCAAGAACTACCCCGGCGTGGTGGCGGATCCCATAGAAAATGGTTCAATCCATCTACTAAAAGAGTTACAGTGATTCCTGATTGGAGTAGCCGTGATTTGAAAATTGGGACAGTTAAAGCCATAATTCGTCAGTTGGGTATAGAGTGGGATGACTTTGAAAATATATAGAATTTTTGTGGAGCCTTAGAATACTTGTTTTTTATGTTGAAAATCACCCATGTTGTGCGAGTAGTGACGATCGCTACCACTATATTTCTAGGGCAGACTCTAGGGGTTGTGGCAGCAGTGACAAGGGAAGTGACTATTAAAGTTGGAGTTGTCCAGCGCTTTGGAGATGAAGTGAAAGCACCCCTAACTCTCCAAGCTACTGAGGGCGATCGCCTCACTTTTAGGTTTAAATCTGGCTCCCAAGTAGAAGAACTATCTGCCCCTAATGCCCGAATTGAGATTGTCATGGAAGCATTACCTCAGCCCCAGTGGGATGAGAAACTGGTGATCCGCCAAGTGGGAACTTTTGAAACTGCCGAAGATTATGCCAACCAATGGCAAGCAAAAGGAATTGCCACAGAAATTACTCAGCCTAGTCGCTGGCAGGTGTGGGCAAAGCGGGATGTGTATAATACTCCTCTGTTACGAAGATTGTTACTTCAAAGTTTGCAAGCTCAGGGCGATCGCTTTGCCTTTATAGAAAGCAAAGTCCTTTCCCAAGTCCCTAAGGCATCTTTAGTAATTAATGGGGTAAGGTATGCCAGAGATGAAATTGAAATTACTAGCCAGAAAAACCTTATCCAAGTTAAGGTTGGAGAGAAGACTCGTACCCTATACCCCGGCAGGTTGAAGATTCAGCCCAATGCCTACGGTAACTACACCCTAGTTAATGAAGTCTACATCGAAGATTATCTCCGGGGAGTGGTTCCCCACGAGATTGGCCCCAATGCCCCCTACAATGCGGTGGAAGCCCAGACTATTATTGCCCGCACCTATGCCTTACGGAACTTGCGACGGTTTACCGCAGATAACTACGAGCTTTGCGCCAGTACCCATTGCCAAGTTTATCAGGGCTGGAATGGAACAGTAGGTTCTGCCGATCGAGCGATTGCGGCCACGGCGGGGCAAGTATTAGTCTATCAAAATGAACTAGTAGATGGCCTCTACTCTTCAGCAACTGGGGGAGTAACCGCAAAATTTAGTGATGTGTGGAATGGGTTCGATCGCCCCTACCTTATCCCAGTGATCGATTCTGCCCGTCAAGTGTGGGATCTATCCCAGAAATCCCTAGCCGATGAAAATAATTTCCGGGCTTTTATGAATACCAGACAAGGTTTCAATGAAGCAGGAGTAGGGCGGCTCCGGTGGCGAGAGGAAGCTAGTCTAGGAGAGCTTAGTAACCAACTCAAGACCTATCTCAACAACAATAAATTACCTTTAGCAGACTTTACTAAAATCCTCCAAATGCAAGTCATCTCTCGATCGACCTCTGGACGGATTTTGAACTTAGCCGTAGATACAGATAAGGGCAGAATCGAGGTAAAGAAGAACGAAATTCGCACGGCCTTTGATCCCCCCGATAGTACTTTATTTTACCTAGAGCCATTATTAAATGAGAGTCGTACCTTGCAGGGCTACGCCTTTGTAGGGGGTGGTTTTGGTCATGGAGTGGGCATGAGCCAGACGGGGGCTTATAATTTAGCAAATCTAGGCTTTAGCGGGGAGCAAATTTTATTGTTCTACTATCCGGGTACTAAACTACAACCCCTAACCGATGCGATCGTATTTTGGCAAGAACCAACCCTACCAGTGTTACCCTAGTTCTTAAGAATTAGTCTAGGGATTAACTAAAAGTTAAGCTAGAAAATATTTTTCTTGGAGATCAACCTAAATGTTTTAGTATCCTAGATGTGAAAGAAGTTGGGTAAGTGGATGGCAACAGAAAAATTTAGCTTGCAAGTTCCTAGTGATATTGGGGTACTAGATCAAGTGGTGTCTTGGTTTGATGACATCCAGCCCCCCAAGATTCCAATTAAGGTTTGGCTCCAATGTAAATTGGCGCTCGCTGAGGCATTTACCAATGCCGTCCGTCATGCTCACCGGGGCTTAGAAGAAAAACTGATAGTAGATCTAGAGGTGATTTTTACCGAGACTTCTCTAGAGATTAGGATTTGGGATTTTGGTCCAGTGTTTGATTTAGCCGAAAAAATTGCTAGTTTAAGTAGGGAAATAGATCAAAGTTCTGGAGGTGGCCGGGGATTATTAATTCTCCATAAGATTTGCGATCGCTTAGAATACACTAGAAATTCAGACCAAAGAAACTGCCTCCTTATGGCCAAGGATTTTTAACAGCGCCTCCCCCAAAATCCTGAAAAAGTTTTTTAAAAATCTCTAATACTCAGGAACGAAGAATGTATCTTGCGTTACTCTGTACATTCTTGAAAAAAAATCCCTAAGAAATAATGGCTAGTGGTTATGTTCTAATTTTGGCAATTTTAATCCTGGGAGGAATCATTGCCACCCTGGGCGATCGCATTGGCACAAAAGTCGGGAAAGCTCGATTAAGCCTATTTAATCTCCGTCCCCGCCGTACCGCCACCCTAGTCACCATTATTACTGGTAGCCTCATTTCCGCCTCAACTTTAGGTATCCTGTTGGCAACTAGTCAACAACTACGTACCGGAATTTTTGAATTAGATAGCATTGAAAGAAAACTAAAATCTGCTCGAAATGATATTACGGAACTGAGTCAACAAAAAGATGTTATTACTAAGGCTCTGACAATTTCCCGCACTCAACAGGCCGAAGTCCAACAAGCCCTAGAAGCTACAACTCAAAATTTGAATCAAGCAACCCTGCGCCGCGATCGTCTAGCTGGTCGCCTCCGACAGGCTAGGGGCGATCTAACTACGGTGCAATCAGAGCTAGATGATGTGTTGGATCAGGGAGAAAAACTCCAAGAGGAGATTACCAAAATTCGCCAAGAGCGCCAAGAATTGATCCAGCAGCGAGATCAAGTCCGCACAGACTTAGAAGAATTACGAACGGGAACTGAGAATTTACGCCGTCAACTAGGCGATCGTGACCAGCAAATTAGCCAAAGGGAGATGCAAATTCGTTCCCAAGATCAAATTATCCAAGAGCGGGAAAATCTGCTCCGGTCTGTGGAAAGTTCTCTGAAACTGCGAGAAGACCAACTAGCTGAATTAGAGAGGGCTGTGGCTGGCTTGGAGCGGGGCTATCGAGATTTGCGGGAGGGATCCGTGGCGATCGTGCGGAATGAAGTCCTGGCAGCTGCGGTATTAAGCGTATTAGATCCCAATGCTGCCTTGAAAGCTGTAGATCAATTGCTCCGCCAAGCAAATCGCCAAGCTATTCAAACTACTCAACCTAACAACCCAAACCTCAACGAGCAGATCCTCCAAATTACCGTACCAGAGGTGGAGCAGTTAGCCAATCAACTCAAGGATGGGCGGGAATATCTAGTAAGGATTTTGGCTGCGGGAAACTATGTCCAGGGGGAGCAGAGTATCCAAGTTTTTGCAGATGCAGTCCCAAATTTGTTGATTTATCAAAAAGGCAGTAGCATTGCTTCCATTAATTTTGATGGTACTCGCCTGAGTGAGGATATAACTCAACAAAGATTGGAGCAATTATTGGCAATTGTAGATTTAAGAAGCCGCCGGGCTGGGTTAATCGGCAGTATTGAAGTAGAGGATGGAAAACTTACCACCTTTCTAAATTTTGTTTCCCAATTAAATCGGTTGGAGCAGGCGGTGGAAATCCGGGCGATCGTCATCGAAACTGCCTATACTGTGGGGCCTTTGAAGTTGAAGTTAGTTGCTCTGAAAGATGGACAAATTGTTTTAAGTAGTTAGCCTAAAAAAGGGCATAAAGTTTTACGCCCCTAATAATTTATTAAACTAATCACCGCAATTAACCTGCCTAAGAAAATCTGCCCTAATCCAGCCTCTGGTGCGGCTAGGAGAGTATTCCACCAGTTGCCATATATTTCCTCGATTATCTTGGCGGCGAATGGGTCTACCCGTCGAATCAATTAGCTCGTTGACAACTTGACCGACTAATACATAAGCTGGATTATCGAAATCTATCCCAGGACCCGATCGCATATTCACCCGTGACCCTTGCTCTTGTCCAATAATTAGGGAAGAACATTCACCCTCTTGGATTGTTGGTTGGGCTGTAGCTGGAGCAGTAGCTAGGGGCAGGAGAGTGAGCAGAGGAGTGATCGAACTTACTATTGCTATTGAAATATGTTGTAGTTTCATAAAATATTAATGGCAGAGTTAGGGGATATATTTTAGTTATCGCAAAATGGACTACTCAGAAAATCTGCTCTAATCCAACCCCTGGTTCGACTAGGCTCATATTCAACAAAGTACCAAGTATTACCTTGAGTATCTTGGCTATTGTAGAGAATTGCCCTGTTATTTGAGGCAATTAAGAAAGTGATATTTTGACCAACTAAGACAAAACCACGAATTTCTGAATTTATATCAGGCATCGATCGCATATTCACCGGTGTTCCCGACTCTCTACCTATAACCCGCCCACCACAATAACTTTGCTCAATCACAGGTACGGGGTTGAGGCGAGGATTTTGGGCTTTAGCCCTAGGTATAACTGGGGGCAGGAGAGTGAGCAGAGGAACGATTGCGCTAATAGCTATTATTGAAATATTTCTAAGCTTCATAAACTTTTTAGGACTAATATTATTAACTTATTATTAACTTTTAGAACTATAAGACTTTAGAACTGCTAAAGAATTATCTAGGGTTGGCAACCAAGGTTCCTCAATAAATCTGACCTGACCCAGCCTACGGCGTTACTAGGGCTATGCCCCACATACATCCATATATTCCCTTGATCATCTCGACGACTGATAATGTTCCCAGTAGCAGCCAAAACTAAATTAGTAACAGTTTGACCGACTAAAACAAAGTTCTGAATATCTGCATCCATACCGGGGTCCGATCGCATGTTCACCCGTGATCCCAGTTCTTGACCCACAACTCTAGAACTACATACACCTAAGTTGCCTTCATTCTGGATTCCTTGTTGGGCTGTAGCTGGAGCAGTAATTGGTGACAAGAGAGTGAAGAGGGGTGCGATCGTACTTACAGCCCCTATTAAGATAGGTTTGAATTTCATGGTTATCTGAGAGTTTGATTATGAGGATCAATAATTTCCTGGTAAAGCTATTTTATTTCTACAGCTGCCAATAGATAAAATCCGTGGTGAATACCATGCCAGTGCTAGAATTGTATCGGAAAATTCCTCCTAAAAAGGGGAAGCTTTAGATTCAATTTTTCAATTTTTCGGTGATAAATAAAATTGTGTTTAGCCCTGTTTAGCTAACTCTTGCCTTGAAAAAAGAATACTAAAAGAGAAATATATCAAATTTTAATGAGGAAGAATCTGATGAAAATTCGCACCAAACTATTGTCTTGGACTACAACTGCTAGTTTGTTGATTTTGACTACGGTTTTAACTACAAGCTGTGGCAGTACAAAGACTGATACGGCTACCACTAAGGATGCAGCACCCAAGACTGAATCCCCCCAAGCAGCAGAATCTCCTAAGGCAGCAGAATCCCCCAAGGCGGCATCTCCTAGTGGTTCCACCGTCACTAATGAAAAAACGAACGCCAGCTCTACTAGTACCGGAGATGGAGCAAAATTTGCTGATGTAAAAATCAACAAGCTGGAAACTTATACCCATCCCGGTGGAGTTTTTTCTATAGATATCCCTGAAGGTTGGACAAAGCAAGACACCAGCAAGCCTGATGAAATTATTGTTGCGTGGACGGATCCAGCCAAAAACTCTCTAATTATTATGGATATTTTTGAAATTGAAGCTACTCCGAGCAAGGAAGACTTAGGTGGCAAACTCAAGGAATTTATTACGGGACTATTTGGCACACAACCAAAATTTGCAGTTGCCGATGCTAAGGAACAACCAGATGGGACTATGCGAGTAGAGTGGTCTTATGAAGTAACCGTGGAAGGTCAGAGTGGAACTCTCTTAGGAAATAGCTTTATTGAACAAAAAGGGAATAAAGTAGCAGTTTTCTCTGCGGCTGTACCTAAAGGACAATTTGATAGCTTAAAAGATGGCTTAAACAAGATCATTGCTAGTCGCAAAATTGATCCAGCAGTCAAGATTGCTAAGTAGTATCTTGGGCAAATTTAGTAGGGGCGCAAGGCTGTGCGCCCTCATTTGGGGTAATTAAAAGCGATATTGCTCCGCAACGCTAAAGCGATCGCTACACTCACCACTCCCGGTTGATTAACTAATCGGTAAACCTGCTTGGGAAATAATTTAGGTAAAAGATCAGGTAATCCACCAGAAAATAGAGGCGGTAAATTCCCTAAACTCATCACGGCGGCGGAGATTGCTGCCGCTTCTGCCACACTAGAAGTACCCACTTTTTGGGCGACTACTGAAGAAGGATGGGGAACAGGAATTTGGGATAAAATCTCTGGAGAAATAGCAATTAGGGGTAAATTCCATTGGACAGCAAGAGTGACTAATCCTGGTTCTTGAGCTTTGCGATCGAGGGTAGCCAAGCCAGCGATCGCTTCTTGCTGTAGGCTATAGGTTTCTAAAGCCTGAAGTACAGCCCAGTGCAACAAATCCCCAGAACTACCCCGTTTACAACCAATCCCCACCCAAAGATTTTTAGCTATCAAGGTATTAGATAACGGATTCATAGCTGCAATCTCTAGGGCTAATTTTTCTTCTAGTTCCGATAGGCAAAAGGTTATGATAGCATCAGAACTAGACCCCCCAAAATAACCATGCCAGATTTTCCTGCTCAGATATTACAGTTTTGCCAAACCCTAACCCAGCGATTGGGACACCAGTTATTAAAAGACTATGGCCATATTACTGCCACCCAAAAGATAGATGGAAGCTTGGTGACGGCCGCAGATAAGTGGGCAGATCAAGAAATTCGGGAAGCGATCGCTGCTACCTTTCCTACTCATGGGGTTCTGAGCGAAGAAGGAGAGCATATATTCCCAGCACAGGCTTGGTGTTGGATTATTGACCCGATCGATGGCACCACCAACTTCACTAGGGGCTTACCCATCTGGGGGATTTCCCTAGGATTACTTTACGAAGGGATCCCTGTATTTGGATATGTCCACTTTCCCCCCTTGAGCCAATCTTTTCATGGTTTTAGTCCAGATTTCCCCAAAGATAATCTAAAAGATAATCTAGCTGATGCTGTTTTTGCTGGTGCTTATCTCAACAATCAACCCATCCACACCAGCCCCGATGACCCCAGCCCTAGTCACTTTCTCAATATCTGTGCCAGAAGTTTACCCATCCTCCAGCAACCCCTCAAGGTTCCCTGCAAAGTGCGAATGTTGGGGGTAACGACCTACGACTTCCTCGCCGTAGCTTCGGGCGCTGCCCTTGCTGGGGTAGAAGCAACCCCCAAGGTATGGGATATTGCGGCTGTGTGGGTAATCTTGAAAGCTGCTGGAGGGGCTTGGGTATCTTTGCAATTTGATCCCGTCTTTCCTTTAGAGGTGGGCAAAAACTACGGCTCCCTTTCCCTGCCGACTTTAGTGGCTAGTAATCAATCTGTGGCTAATAAATTCCTGCCCTTAGTAGATTTTCTAGCGGTGAATCAGTAGAGGTACAAAGATTGCTTCCACCCTAAATCCCTCTCCTAGAGCAGGAACGGAACTTTAACTTTACTCCTCTTCTGTCCCTACCAACATTTGTGTAAGTCCTATTCTATTTTTTTCAGGACTTTGAGGGTAATTAGGGTGAAAATAGCTCCGAAAATAGCGATCGCATATAACCCCGCCCCCACGATCGATCCCAAAGCCGCTGCCACCCAGATCGCTGCGGCGGAAGTCAAACCACTAATCTCTACTTTACCCTTGGTTGCGTTAGGATTACGCATAATTTCTCCTGCCCCTAAAAAGCCAATTCCCTGAGCAACTCCCTGAATAATTTGGCTGTGGGTCATAGAAACTTCCGTATGAAAAGGAATCATCACGAACATAGTAGAGCCAAGGCTCACTAAAATATGGGTACGCAAACCAGCAGGCTTATGATCTCTCTGCCGTTCCCAGCCAATCAGACCCCCCAGAAGTAGAGATAAGCTAAGTTTGCCAACAATAATTAAATATTCCTTGAGGAGTAAATTAGTCAAAATTACATTAGCTGGAATTGAGGTGAGCATTATTAAAAGATTCTGCCATTATGCTAGATATTAGTGACAAAAATCGAAGTTCCAATTGTCGGAATCGAAGCCCAACTCAGATAATCTCTTAGTATACTCGTCCGTCAATTTCAATTTGAACAGATTTTAGAATTGATCGAACCTTTGATGGATAATTGATAGACACATAACTTGAAATATTTATAGTAAAAAATATACTAGCTACCACTTCAGTTCAGATTCAGTTCCGACATCTCTAGGCTTGATAACAGGGGGCTGAGGCTTCTTGCCCACAATATCTATGATGGCAAGCACTATATAATTTCCTAAATAACTAATCATAAAAATATAAGTAACTGTAATAAAGCTGAAATCATGAACTCTAAAACAGACAATAAAGGTAACATTCTCCTTATAGACGACCTACCAGAAAATCTGCAACTGTTGAGTGACCTACTGATAAGGCTTGACTACAATGTCCGTAGTGTTACCAGTGGGCGCATGGCTCTCAAAACTATTCAAGTCAAACCACCAGATTTAATTCTCCTAGATGTAAAAATGCCAGAAATGGATGGCTATCAAGTCTGTCAAAAGCTAAAAGCAAACCCAGAAACGAAGAAAATTCCGGTGATTTTTATCAGTGCCTTAGATGATGTTTTTGATAAGGTGGCAGCTTTTGAAGCAGGAGGAGCGGACTATATCACTAAACCTTTTCAGATCGCTGAAGTGATGGCACGCCTAGAAAATCAGCTAACTATTCAACGCCACCAACTTTTGCTTCAGGAAGAAATAGCTAAACAAAAAGAAATGGAGGAAATTCTTTATCAATCTAGGGCATTACTCTCTGGGGTCTTGAATAGTTCCTTTGATGGTATTGCCGCTCTCCAAGCAGTGCGGGAACCCGCAACAGGTAAGATAGAAGATTTCCGCTGTCTCGTTGTTAATCCAGTTATTTCTAAATTATTTGAACGGAGTCGAGAAGATTTAGTAGGAAAGATTGTCCTGAAGAGGTTTCTCAACCAGGTGAATCCTAAACTTTTTGAACAATTTGTAGCAATTACGGAAACAGGGACTTCTCTAGAGGGAGATTTTTATTATGCGTTGGAAGATTCCTCTTGGTATAATTTTTCCGCAGTCAAACTAGGAGATGGTTTTACAGTAACTATCCGGGATATTACTGCTCGCAAGGAAGCAGAATTAGAGCTTCGCAAAGCAAATCAAAAACTTAAGGAACTATCTAACTTAGATGGCTTAACTCAAATAGCTAACCGTCGTAGTTTTGATGAACGATTAAGAATTGTTTGGCAAAATCTTGCTAGGCAACAACAAAACCTATCTCTGATTATTCTAAATGTGGATAGCTTCAAAGCTTACAATGACTGCTATGGTTATCTGTCTGGGGATGATTGCTTGGTAAAAATTGTCGAGGCAATTAAGACCTGTTGTGATCTAATCCTAGCTCCAAGTCTTACTCAAGCCCAAGATTCTCAATCTCCAGATTCTGAATCAGAATATCTAGTAGCTCGCTATGGAGGGGAAGAATTTATTATTTTGCTGCCCCATAGAGATCTAGATGAGGCGATCGCCTTAAGTGAAAGTATTCAGCAAGCAATTCGTACCTTGGCAATTTCTCAAACAGCAATTAATCTAAAGGAAGAACTCAAACAGATAGTTACAGTTAGTATGGGCATTGCTACCATAATTCCCTCCCTGATGGTTCAGCCCCCAAACCTAATTTCTGAAGCCTATCGAGCTTTACACAAAGCCAAGAAACAGGGAGGCGATCGGCATTGTACTAATGATTAGCACCTCAGGCTTAAGATATTTACAGCAGATTGCAAATATGGAGGGCAGAAGCAAGAACGAAAGCAATAAAAAATCCCCCTAGGATTGAGGGATTCTTCTTTGGATAATTCTAGCTAAATACTTCTTGCAAGAGGTTTATTCTAAGGAGCTAGGGCATGACCCCGGAGGAGACTGCCGATCGTCTTAGCCGTAATCTTCATTTGAATCAGAGGATTAGCAGGAACTACGGTTTTGTAGAGGTAGCTATCAAAGGTAAGTTTTTGAACATCCTTATCAGAGCACATTTCCACAAAGGCCTCACGGGTAGCATTAGAACGGTAGAAGACAGTTTGCAAAATATCTAATACCTTGTAAGTTAGACCATACTTGCGATCCCAGCGCTTGATGTAGATTTTTAGCTCTTCTTCGGTAGGAATCCGTGTACCTTGGTTAGAGAATTCAATAATTGCCTCAGCGCACATGCGAGCAGACTTAGCAGCAAAGTAGATACCTTCACCAGAGGATTTGGTGACAGTTCCTGCCGCATCACCGACTAGGGCAACTCGACCCACAACCCGGCGAGGCCGGGGATGTTCTGGGATAGGATGAGCTTCTACCTTAATAATTTCTCCACCGGCTAATTTCTTGGCAGCACGAGTACGGATGCCGGCTTGGAGCTGCTTAATGGTAGCTTTGTGGACTTTCATGGTGCCAGTTCCCACAGCTACGTGGTCGTGTTTGGGGAAGACCCAAGCGTAGAAATCTGTAGATACATCATCCCCTACATACATTTCTGCTAGGTTTTGATAGTAAGCCATCTTGTCTTCAGGAAGGCGGATGCGTTCTTGGAAAGCGATCGCATAGTTGTAGTCCCCAGCATCGATCGCTTTAGCAATTCGGGAATTTGCACCATCAGCCCCAATCACCACATCTACTTGCAAAGTTCTCGCTTCTCCTTCTAGACTGCCATTGGAATGATCGGCGTAATGGAGGGTGTAGGGATCGGTAGTTTTAGAGGGAATATCTAATTGATGTACAGTCCCATTGATTAGTTTTGCCCCAAATTTGGCAGCCCGATCGCGCAAGAAACCATCAAGAATTTCCCGACGGCACATGCCAATATATTCATCAGGCTTCGTAATATTGATATCCACCTCCACGTTAGAAGGAGAGATCATTTTCATATTGCGGACTTTGCGATCGATAATATGGGCGGGGAGGTCAAACTCACTGACCATGCACATGGGAATAGCCCCACCGCAAGGCTTGGCGTTATCTAATTTGCGCTCAAACAAAAAGGTTTCAATTCCAGCTTTTGCTAACGTTTCCGCCGCCGAAGAACCAGCCGGACCAGACCCTACCACAGCAACTCTTAGAACCAAAGTTTTTCTCCCTTATCTTTTTTTATCCTTAGGTCATGTTATGGTATCACGCCTATTTACTAAATTTGCCCCGCCCTAGGTAAATTTGCAATAGACCTTAATAAGTCAGTAACAATGCTTAATATTATGTAGAGTAATCCTAAAGAAAATGTAAATTATTCTTGATAATCAGTCATTTTGCGAATTTTTCCCGGACGTAATTGTGGAATCTTTTCCTACTCAGATTAGAGGCTGAATCTGCGAGGATTCCTTGAGCAATGTCTAGATGTAATCCCTAAAATCAAATATTTTTAGTAATTATACTGTTTTTTTTAAGGAATCCTTATTTTTTCGATGTTTAATGATTAAGTAGAGATTAATAATTAGGAAGTTTTCTAGTTTTGGAAAGTAGAAACAAACCCTTACCTCTAATTATTCTCTCAGGCGATCGCTAGGCATAACTTTGCCTTTAATTACTCAAAATTCATTAAAACAATCATGAAGCCTAAAAATATTTTCATCGCTACTGTAGCTACGATCGCCCCCTTGTTCACTATTTTACCAACACTTACTCTCCCAGCCACAGCCCAACAACCAAACCCGAATAGAAACATCTACGGTGCCCCGCAGGGAGCCATCATGGGTGAATGTTATGCCAGAGTTGTGGGAGATGAGCCGGGGTCAAGGGTGAATATTTGATCGGGACCTGGTGTCGATTTTAATACTCCTAGTAACTATGTATTGGTTGGTCAAATAGTCAATCAGCTAATTGACCCTGCTAGACTTGGACAAATCCGCCGTCAAGATGATCAAGGTAATACGTGGCAACTGGTGGAATACGTTCCTAGTCGCACCAGAGGCTGGATCAGATCAGATTTTCTGAGATCAGTTGGTTGTGGTAATTAGTGGAATAAACTACGCCACATTTCTAGTCTGTGCATGACAGGCAAGGAACTTAAGCCTCTTGTTCTCAAGGAAGAGCCTGTCTTCGTATAACTGAAAACCACTCTATGAAGTTAATAATCCAAATAATCAGGATTTACGCATTAGGAAATTCGTTGAAAGTGCGTAAGTCCTAATAGTGGGTTACGGCTTGATTAAGTTTTGATTTAGAATCCATCAAGGGAAACATTCTAGTAGGTAAAGGTTGGTGTAGAAAAGGACAAAGTTTTTCCCAACCTTCCCCCTGACAAATATTAATTATTAGTAAATCTTCTGGGCGATCGCTAAAATATTCCCGCACATTTTTATGGTGAAGATCATAAATATAGCCCAGCCGCTCTCGATCAAAGGTATAAATTCCATAAACGGCCGCCCGGAGGAACTGCCGGAGTTTTATTTTTGTTGGATCAATTTTGGGGATTTTTTCAATCTCTTCATCTTCTAAAATAGGCTTATCTCGCCAGTGTGCCTCCATAGAATTAAGCCAAGTTGTACGATCGCGGGTAGTTAAAATAAACTTACTCCCCGGAAATAGCTTATCTAACTGGGCATAATAGGGAACCACAGTAATGTCAGTAATTCCTTGGAAATCTTGTAATACTGAAAACTTATAATTTCCTGTTACAAGGTCATGATAAGTAGCCGCATTATTAGGATAATGAATTACACTAATCCCCAAAATATTTAAGGCTAAAGTCAAACTTTTAGTTCCCGTCCGACTTAAACCTATACCGAACACTTTTTGTCCATTATTTTCTGGTACTTGCAAACTCATTTTATGCATAAATGTTTCCATTTCTTCTATCTGAAAAGCAGGTTTTTCCATAATATCTAGCTTCAGTATTTCTTCTGCGGCAATTTCTGGCAGTTGAGCAATGAAATTAGCTATGTTATCAATGGGAGTATCATGAGGAACTACCTTACGAGCATAATTAATAGCATACTCCGCTATTTTTAGGTCTAAATCTTGATCAGGCTGCCATTTTTCTTGGCTACTGGTAAGTTTCTCATAAGCATACTGTGTCCGACTTCTTAATTCTCGAAGAGCATATTTAGCAAAGATATCTTGATAGAATTGAAAGTAATCATGGAGAATTAAAAATTGCTTAAAAGTGGGGACTAAATTAAGTTTTTTCAGGGCTAGTTTCCGCAGGGCAGATTCTGGTCGGAGGACTAGCTTAATAGTTGGCTCCTGCACTTGAATTTCTTGCATAGCCCGGACTACATCAATTCTCGTAATATGTACTCCACAGTGAATTAGACCCCGGAATCTATCTCGGACGTAACAATCAATATAAGGCTGGGAATTTCTTTGTAAAAAGTCCCTCATATCCTCCAAAATCAGACAATCAGCATCCATAAAAACCACAAAATCACTTTGATAATCAATGGTTAACATTTGCTTTACTGCCAGGGCAAAGGGTTTAATATTTTCAATGATATGGACTCGATCGGGCTTAATATTTTTAATGGCCTGCTCTAGGGCAACCCTAGCAGTTCGCTCACCAATACTCCGAAATACTAAATCTATTTTTTGCATGGGCTAGACTAAATCTAGGGGCTAATCATGGGAGAGTAATTTTTGTCTCATCATACCATTGGTAAGGTTGATTAACTTTTCCAGCTATAGTCTCAAAAAGCTCGATCGCTTCCTCGGAAAGTTCTGTTTGCCAACGTAGGTCTAATTTAATATCTGGGGGATGTTCTTGGTAGTAATCCTCTTGTACTTTAAGTTTATGAATCAGAGGGGAGGAAAATTCTTGCTTCTGGACTTTTAAAACTAAAGATTGAGTACCACTATTACCACCTAGGGGATGATGTTCATGGCAATAGTAGTGCAGCATGGCAGGCTCGTAGGGAATCTCTAGAAAATCACAAAGCTGGCTAATAGTGGAGTCTGGTCGAGTAGACAGTTCTTCGTAATGAATTTTGATTTTTCTGTGGGGAAATGTAGCAAATAATTCTTCAGTTTCTATAATTTTATCAACCCAAGCAGTGATAATTTCTACAATATCTTGGTCTGGAGATTTCCTAATGCGAGAATTAACTACAGCCCTACCATCTCTTTGGATAAATATTAAGTAAGGAGTAATATTATCAGCTATTACTTGAGCAATCTTTTGTTGTAACCAAGTTATCCGTTTAGTAGAGTCAATAATTATTGGCTTCTGAGTAATTGCCATAATCTGAGTATAGATATCTCTAGATTTGTTTGCATCTAATTTTGACCAAACTGGGCAATCCAAGCCACAAAACTTACACATTCTTTTCCGAATAGGAGTTTGATCACGATGGAAATAGCTAGTTTTTAATGCCTCTCCAGCATAGAAACAATGGCCGTGACTGCCAAGGATCATACCTAATAATGTAGAACCAGAATGTCCAGCACCGCAGATGAAAATAACTTTGCTCTCAGATTCAAAGGGAAGCTTAATCATGGGGGAATTACGGCTCAATTCTCAGAGGTCTTTTTTCGGGTTGTAAGGGCAGGTTGAGGAGGGGCTGTTGTAGTTGTGACGGTGTATCTAAGGATTGCAGGGCTGTTAATCCAGTTTCTCGGACTGCTGGTTCTACTTCTAAACTGAGGAGAAGACGAATACAATCTGCTCCTTGAGAATACTGAAGGGATGATAATTCTTGGTTCAAGGCTAGAGAAGTAAGCTGTTGGAGGGCAATTAATCGTTTGAGGGGTTCGGGGGCAGAAAGATTATTTAAAGCTCGTTGATACTTACTTTCTTGGTCTGGGCGAGAAATGGGGGAATTTTTGGCATGGAGCATTTGCCAGAGGAGGAGGAAGAAAATACCCACGGTGCTGCCCCCTTGAATTAATTTACCTGTGGCTGACCAAGGATCGGCCGAGTTGAGATAGATAGCGATCGCTAAATAACAGCTAATACTGGCGATCGCTCCACTGCCTGCTGCCACTGCTAACTGGCGATTTGCTCCCCGCCATCCCTGCAACCATTCTTGCCAATAGTGCTGCCAAGTTCCCTGCTGCATTAGATAAACCAGTGCCATCACTGAAATTCCCGACCCCGTAGTCAACAATAATTTCCAATGCCACAATAGCATCAAGCTAAAGCTCCCCAGACCAAGTACCCAAGGAGTTTTCTGCCCCCAAGCCAAGCGACGGGAGTTCTTTCTCTTGAGTTTTTGTTCTCTTAATCTTGTTTGGTTTGGCATTGACTTAATCTAAATTACCTTTCATGGAAGAGGTTTATTGGTAACTATTATCCCTAATTATTGCCAATCCTCTAATCTTACAAAAAATCCGACTTCTAGAAATCAAAGATCAAAAATCCAAGACTAGAAGCCGGAACTAATGCCGTACAAAAGATACTTAAAACTCTACTTCTGCGGCTTGGACTTTCTCCACTTGCTTTTTCTTCAAAACTAGAAGAGCTTGGGATAACATAATGGCACAGATGAAGGCAATCAACCAAGTGATGCGATCGCCACTCTGCAAGACAATCTCTGCTTCATGTTGACCAAAACCACCCACATTAGGATTGATAGTTAGGGGGGCTGCTAAAGCTACGGTATCACCTTCTTTGACTACTAAATCAGGCCCGGCAGGGATAGCTTCTACGACAGTTTCTCCAGCTTCTGGCTGAATCGTGACACTGTAACCACCAGCTTCTGGTTGCTCGATTTTGGTGATAGTTCCGGCCACAGAAGCAGTGAAGATATTATTATTAGTTCTCTCACCGGTTGGATATAGTTGTCCCCGTCCCCGGTTTGCTCCCAAGTGGACTAGGTACTTGCCAAAATGGGCTGCCTTGTTGGTAGCGGGGTTAGGAGAAAGAATGGGGAAGGTGATTTCTTGGTATTGTTCTCCGGGTAAAGGGCCGACTATAATTACGTTAGGCTGGTCTTCAGCGTAGGACTGGAAATAGGTATCACCAACTTTTTCCTTCATTTCTTCAGGAATCCGATCGGGGGGAGCAATTTGGAAACCATCGGGCAGCATAACTACTGCACCAACATTTAGTCCACCTTTACTTCCATCTCCAAGAACTTGCTGCGAGGTGAGGTCGTAGGGGATTTTGACTACTGCTTCAAACACAGTATCTGGTAAGACGGAGGTAGGAATCTCTATATCAGCAGGTTTGACGGCCAGATGACAGTTGGCACAAACAATTTTACCTGTAGGTTCTCTAGGGGTGAGAGGGTAGGCAGCTTGCGCCCAGAAGGGATAGGCAGCAGCAGGTTGGATTAGGGCAATATTACTGCCCCAGAAGAGGGTTGTAGTAGCGATCGCTAACAGTACTAACTGCTTGATTATAGGTAAAAATAAATTTCTCATCGGTTCTTTCTCATCAGTCCAGAGGTAATTATTAATCTTAAGCCCACCAAGGAGCTTCATTGGTACGGAAATCGGTTTCTGTCCAAGGGGTCAGGGCGATCGTATCATCTTCTGTAACGACGGCATTTGCCAAAGCCAAAGACAGAGGAGCAGGTCCCCGAACAACTTTGCCCGTATTGTCGTACTGAGAACCGTGGCAAGGACAGATAAACTTATCTTCACTACTATTCCAAGGAACAACGCAACCAAGGTGAGTACAAACAGCGTTTAAGCCATAGCTGGCAATGGTTTTATCTTCTTTGATAATAATATAGGTGGGATCGCCTTTAAGTCCTTGAGCTAGGGTACGATCGCCCGCTGCATGGGCAGCAATAAATTCGCTAACCTTAACATTATTCCCAGCAGCATCTTTGGCAATAACACCACCACCACCGCCACCACTATTGGGGGGAACGAAATATTTAACAATGGGATACAAAGCGCCTAGGGCTGTGCCGGTAATAGTCCCGAAGGTCAGCAGATTCATAAATTGGCGGCGACTGAGATCAGGTATATCTGAAGAATTAGAAATTTGAGTCATAACCTTGTTTTTAATTCATTTACACTTATTAATTGCATAGAAAATTGCATTGGAGAGTTTCCCCGCAATATTTTACCCTGCGGTGAGGCTAATTAATCTTGCCACAGTGCATTATCTAGAAGGTTTTAGAAGGGTTTGCTGTTTAATTATTACACCTTTTCCCAATTTGCTCTAGAGAGTAGATTGTAACGAAATGTAAATAATTTAAAAGATTAGTTTTAAGGATTAGAAATTAAAAATAGTGGCGATCGCTAAGGCTTCTTGAGGTGATGGATTAATTTCTTACCTGAGACCAACGGCGAGTAATGGCTCGTAGGTATGCCCCCACGGGAAACTGGTAAAACTCTCCCACTAGCCACAGCAGAATTAAAAGATGGGAGCCAAAAACTAAGCCTACCCACAGGAGGGGAACCCAATCTAAGGGACTGCCAGGAATCGGCGGAAATAAATAAGCCCCTAAGCTCACAATCCCTGTAGGTAAAACCAAAAATGCTACTGCGGCTACCCCGTAGAGCCAATTAAACTCTACCCCAGCCAAGTGTGCTCCTGTCCAGCGCTTACCATCCCAATGCCAACTTAAGGGTGGCTCCCGATCGGCCATCCGTAAGACTTCAGTTTCTAAATTTACAGTAAAAATATGTTGACAAAATTCACAAGCCACTGCTTCCATCAGGGGCAAGGGTTTTACCTGTCCCCAACGGCAGACAGGACAGGGATAGGTGGGGCGATCGAGCAAACGATAGGAAGTCAGGGGCATAGATTTTCTAATTTTGACTAGGGGCTAAGTTCTCTAGGGTCTGACAACATTCTGGGCAAACTGCCCAGTTACATTACCCGCCGGGGCATAATGGCA
>JANMHD010000398.1:0-3123 GCA_031374985.1 Coleofasciculaceae cyanobacterium OTE_70_metabat_329
ATTTAGTGTTTCTTCGGCATTTACCAGTAGAGGTTGATTTGGCTACCAAGCAAGTAATTAAAGCGATCGCCCAGTATCAACCTACCGCCCTAGTTTGTTGTGGTATGGCAGAATGTCGGGATAATTTATCGATCGAAGTCCAAGCCTTCCCTCCCCATAAACCTTCTTCCCATCTAGAATCCCCTCCTATTCCCTTAACCACCACAGTTGATCTAACTCAAATAACCAAAGGATTAGCCGCAACGACCCTAAGTTATGATGCTGGGAAATTTGTCTGTGAAGGTTTGTACTACAAGATGTTAAATTATCTTAGTAAATTTTCCCTTTCCCTCCCCTGCATTTTTGTCCATGTTCCCCTCCTAACCCCAGAGAATCAATCCGTAATTATGGCTGAGTTTAGTTTGATCCTCAAGAACCTAGCCAATTCTGATAAAATCAATCGGGATCAACAAAAAGTTTTGTATATATAAATCGCTAATCTAAAAAATTATGACTCATCCAGAAATCATCGCTCCCCACGGCGGTAAATTAATTAATCGCTTAGTCAACCCTGACCAAAAACAAGAATTTCTGAGCAAGGCTGACCATCTGCCCAGAGTCCAGCTTGATGAACGGGCAGCTTCTGACTTGGTGATGATTGCGATTGGGGCTTTTAGTCCCCTGACAGGATTTATGGGAGAGGCAGACTACGATCGCACGGTCAGCGATATGCGCTTGGCTAATGGTTTACCTTGGTCAGTTCCTATCACCTTGTCTGTAACCGAAGAAGTTGCCGCCCCTTTATCGATCAATAGTCTGGTTCGTTTAGATGACCTCCAAGGAAAGTTTATCGGCATCTTAGAACTTAAGGAAAAATATGCCTACGACAAACTCCATGAAGCAACCAATGTCTACCGCACCAACGATGAAAAACATCCGGGGGTAAAAGTAGTTTATGAGCAGGGAGGAATTAACCTAGCTGGAGATATCTGGTTACTCGATCGGCATCCCCACCCAGAATTTCCTACCTACCAAATTGATCCTATTGATTCCAGAGCCATGTTTCATGCCAAGAACTGGAAAACGATCGTCGGCTTTCAAACCCGCAACCCCATCCATCGGGCCCACGAATATATTCAAAAGTGTGCGATGGAAACTGTAGATGGCTTATTCCTTCATCCCCTAGTTGGAGCTACCAAAGAAGATGATATTCCAGCCCAAGTAAGAATGCGCTGCTATGAAATTATTCTTGAACATTACTATCCTCAAGAACGAGTCATCCTAGCTATCAATCCTGCTGCTATGCGCTACGCTGGGCCACGGGAGGCAATTTTCCATGCCCTAATTCGGAAAAATTATGGCTGCACCCACTTTATTGTCGGGCGAGATCATGCCGGGGTGGGGGACTACTATGGAACCTACGATGCCCAGCATATCTTTGCTGAATTTACCCCGATCGAGTTGGGTATTACGCCGATGATGTTTGAACATGCTTTCTATTGCAAACTTAGTCAAGGCATGGCAACCACCAAAACTAGCCCCAGTAAACCAGAGCAAAGGGTACATTTATCGGGAACCAAGGTTCGGGAAATGCTCCGTCAGGGCATCTTGCCTCCCCCAGAATTTTCTCGCCCGGAAGTAGCAGTAGAATTAATTCGGGCTATGCGAGAAATTCATGAAATTGCCTACGAAATCTAGCTTATTTCACTCATTATTTTTAGATAAGTCTTCTCTAGTTTTATCGTTAGTTTTTGGAGATGATAGCCATTATCTATCACGATCGTCAGCCCAATAATATCTTCTCGTTTAGATTTGAAGTAATCAAGGTTTTTTAACATACAGTAGAGTGCAATCTACTAAGCTACAATCTTGATCTTCAAGTCTCCCTTTGCTCTAGCACAGCGGCACGTTAGTGCGGAGCTTAAAGCCCTAAAGCCCTCCGGGCATACCAGAAACGGGCATACAAAAAAAGAGGGTTTTTCTCCCCCACTTATCTAAATACGAATTGCTGTAAATTTCTGTATTTACATCAATTTTTGGTCATCATTACATTTTGTATTGTAATCAATCAACTCAATCTATAAATCAATCAAACATCTGTATTAATACAGAAGGAAGAAGCTTATAAATTTTTAGGTATCTGCCTTTTAATTTTTAGGCAATCTTAAGTTTATTTTTCATTTATTAATTGTTATGTAAACTAAGCCTGTCGCATATATAGCAAGTGCCCCTTCAATCAAGATACTTATAGACTTTGATAAACAAGGGGATTAAGACCCTTGTCCTTCCTAAGCATAATGGCAAGCGCTATAAAACAACTTTTTTAACATGCAGATATTATAAAAAGCGAACTAAAAACAGATTTTATGTTTAGGGAAGAACTCATATGGAACCAAATTTGATCGCAATTCAGCCATCTAATTCAATCCCTCCAAGCCAGAAAGCGATTGAACCTCGTCCTGCTGATGTAGCTTTCCTGATTGTCCTTAACCTTATGATACTCTCAGCGATCGCTATTCCCCTCTCTGCTTTTATTGCTAAACGAAGGCAGTCTTCCTATAACTTTAAACTACAACCCAAGGTTATATGTCATCGTTGTCAATATTTTAGCGATAATAGTTATCTTAAATGCGCTCTTCATCCAGTAACTGTACTAACCGAAGAAACAGTTGATTGTATAGATCATCTCCCAATTAATTCCTAACTAAACTACTCAAAAACAACCATAGTAATCACCCAGAGAGTTGTGGTGTTAAAGTAATCTAAGAAAATAAGGAGCTTAAGCCTCTTGTTTATCGTCTACGAACTAGAAAAGGGCTATAACACAAGGTTATTACCCCTTCAGATACCGTAACTCCCGTTAATTATTCACCAGCTACGAGATGTTCTCCAGAGATTAGGTGGACGGGGACAACTTCCTTGAGAGTAATTGGTTGATGTACAGGGATTAGTTGGGGTTGGTGGAGACGAATTAGTTGAGCTAGAGTTTTCTTTAGTTGGGTACGGGGGACGATCGCATCCACAAAACCATGCTGGAGAAGATATTCTGAAGTTTGGAAATCATCGGGCAGCTTCTCCCTCAGGGTTTGCTCAATTACTCTCCTGCCAGCAAAACCAATGGTGGCTTTAGGTTCCGCAATAATA
>JANMHD010000503.1:0-5060 GCA_031374985.1 Coleofasciculaceae cyanobacterium OTE_70_metabat_329
AATATTTGTATCGATCATCTCCTCCCAGTCAGTCACCTCAGCTTCTGGAAATAGCTCTAAACCCCTTGCTAATCCAGCATTATTAATTAATATTTCTACTTCTGCCCACTCAGAAGGGAGGTTAGCAATTTCTTGAATTACAGCGGGGCGATCGCGGACATCCAGTTTAATTAGGTAAACATCAGTAGTAGTGGGCAACTGGGCTGCTAAATCTTGTAAACCCTCTAACCGTCGTGCCGCCAGAATTAATCTTGCCCCGGCCTGAGCAAAAGTATAGGCGCAGGCTGCACCAATCCCACTACTTGCCCCGGTAATTAAAACAATCTTTCCCTGCATTGGCTAAACCTTTTTTTAAGTTTATAATTAATAAATTACTGGAAATCTTATGAGTTCTCAATCTACTCAATATATTTATTTGCATGGCTTTGCTTCTAGTCCTAATTCTGCCAAGGTGGAGTATTTGGCCGATCGCTTCCGGGAATTGCGCCTAGAATTAACCGTTCCAGATTTCAATCAAGGGGACTTTTCCCATTTAACAATCACTCGGCAACTAACTCAAGTTGCTAGTCTATTTAGCGATCGTCCTGTAACTCTCTTAGGCTCTAGCTTAGGGGGATTAACTGCTGCTTGGCTAGGAGAAAAATATCCCCAAGTAGAGAAATTAATTTTAATTGCTCCCGCCTTTGAATTTTTAGATCATTGGTTACCAAAGCTCAAACCAGAAGAGCTAGAGCAGTGGCAAAAGTCGGGCTATTTGCCAATTTATCACTACGGAGAGCAACGATCGCTCCCTCTACATTATCAATTCATCACCGATGCCCAAACCTACAAAACCTCTAATTTAATTAGACCAGTTCCTACCCTTATCTGTCATGGCCGACAAGATGACGTAATTCCCCTTGATTCTAGCTATGCGTATCAGAGCAGCAGACCTTGGGTAAAGCTAGTGGAATATGATAGTGATCATACATTGATGGATGTGATTGATCCCATTTGGCAAGAGATTCAACAATTTTGTCAGTTGTAATTAATTACCCCCTTTTTCTAGGCTTTGCCTTCGCGTAAGGGTAGGGGCGTAGGGGATCAAATTTAAGAGGATATCTAAACAGATAGCTTGGCGACTAAAGTTGCAGCTACAGGAGAAAAACCTGCCTACACAGTTTGCAGAAAGTCCTAGATTTCTCTTAGTCCGCAAGGTTGGACTTTGTTCTTATAGCTGCGGTTTTAACCGCCAGACACTTCTCAGACATCCTCTAAGGTTTAGAATCTCGCAAAATTTCATCATCTACAGAAAAATCAATAGTTGGGGTTTTTGATTTTAGGTAATCGTTCTGGAAAGCTTCTGTGAGACCACTAATAAGATCATACTGGGGCTGCCAAGATAATTCTTGTTGGGCTTTAGTGACATCGCAGAAAAAGTGTTGGGGACGAAGGGGGAAGGCCTTGCGTTTGCCAAAGTCGTATTGTTTGGGGTCGTAATGGATAATTTTTAAGCTATCAGGATTTTTACCGGCGGCTACTGCACAAGCTCTGGCCAAACCATCAAAGGTGATATAGCGATCGCCCGACACATTATAAATTTGTCCCTGAGCATCATGATCCAATACCTTTGCCATAGCTACCGCTAAATCTTGGACATGACCGAGTTGGGTTATATGCTGCCCATGGCCAGGAATGGGGATGGGACGATCGTGGGCAATGCGATCGAAGAACCATGATTCTAGGGGATTGTAATTCTGAGATCCATAAATGTAGGTGGGACGGATAGAAGTCCAAGGCAAGTAGGGACAACTGGCAAGATAGGTTTCTGTATCGTGCTTGCCCTTATGACGGCTTTTAGGATCCACTGCATCCCCTTCTTTGTGGGGTGGTTGATCGGTTTTTAGGTAAACTCCAGCAGAACTCATGTAAATAAATTTTTCTACCCGGCCTTGGAATAGATCTGCTAGAGGCTGAGTATCGCTTAACTCCCGCCCATTATTGTCATAGATAGCATCAAAGTTTTCTTTACCCAATTTGTCTTTTAGGTCTTCCGGCTTGGTGCGATCGCCCTTAATAACTCTTACTCCCTCTGGAGCAGGATTATTCCCCCGATTAAATAAAGTAACCTGATGCCCTTGTTCTAAGAGAACTTTAGTTAAATAAACTCCAATAAAGCGGGTTCCCCCCATAATTAATACGCGCATTTTACCTCTGCTTTTAAATATCTAGACTTTGGACTAAATTAACTTTTGTAAGTTGAAAATCTTAAGGCATTATAATATTACTATTTGATCTGTTTAAACACGATCTATGACCTACACCTCATCCCAACTACTTAGCTTTGAGACTTTTATCGCCCAATACGGCGACAATACACGCTATGAATTAATTGACGGAGAACTCAGAGACATGGCTCCTACTGGTACTCATGAAGCTGTTGCCGGGTGTATTGCTGGGAGAATCTATGTCGAAATCCTGCGGGATAATTTTAACTGGTTAGTGCCAAAAACTTGTTTGATCAAGCCACTATCCGGCGAAGCCACAGCCCTGCGTCCTGACATAGTGGTTTTAGATAAAGCCGAGCTTAGTCAAGAACCTCTTTGGCATAAGGAACCAGTGATTTGTAACGGAAATACTATTCAGCTTGTGGCAGAAGTAGTCAGTACCAATTGGCAAGATGATTATGCGAGGAAAGTGGAAGAATACGCTTGCTTGAATATTCCCGAATATTGGATTGTAGATTTTCGGGGCTTGGGTGGCTGGCAATTCATTGGTAATCCCAAGCAACCTACTTTTACAATCTGCCAGTTAGTTAATGGCGTGTACCAGCAGCAACAATATCGCCTGGGAGATAATATTTCTTCTGGCTTATTCCCCAATCTCCAACTACGCCTCGATGACCTCATGCCAAATTAAAATCCTCTCTTTCCACATTTTGTACCACTCTCCTTTGGTTTAATCTTGGATTTATCTAATAGGTAGATCTATTCCTAATAGATATGTAATTGGGTTACAGCAATATTATCTGAAAAGCAAACATCTACATCAGTGCCGGGGTCTCGCTCCCGTTTGCCGTACTCTCCAGTGTAGGAAAAATAATCCCCTTCTTGGTGATATTTTAGGGGCAGGGGCTGGGTGCTAGGAGGACAGAAAATCATGGCTGGAGGGTCAGCTTCGGCAGTCAGGTGAGGAAGATTAACATTCCAGAAAGTACCCGGTGACTTGGGGCGCTGGAGGAGGTCTTCTAATACTAAAGTTGCCAATTTAGCGGATAAATTCCAGTCGATCGCTAGACCTTTTTTGATGTATTGAGAAATAGCAATACCCCGGACACCATGAATTGCCGCTTCCCGCACCGCCGCCACTGTTCCAGAAATATAAACATCTACTCCTAGGTTGCCCCCAGCATTAATCCCAGAGATCACCACTGTTGCATTTGGGCAGAAGTGAGCGAGGGCGAGGCGAGTACAATCAGTAGGCGTGCCTTCGATCGCATACTCTAGGGGCGATCGAGCTTGGTAACGAATAGGTTTGTGGGTAGTAACTTGGTGGCCACAGCCGGAATGATGTTCTAGGGGGGCAATAACTAATCCCCGGCTATCGATCGCCTTTTGTAGAGCCTTAATTCCCGGTGCATCAATCCCATCATCATTGGTGATAATTATATTATTCATTAATATTTCCAAGATTTATCATATTTATTAAGCCTAGTAGGGTGGGCAATGCCCACCTTACAATGTAGCTAAACCCAGCAGGAGGAGCAATATTTATCTTGCGATACAGAGTCTCCGCATAAGTCTTATGCTAATTAGGCTCGATGCCAACGGGTACTACCATCAGGGCTATCAATCAAGATCACACCCTGAGTTTGGAGTTCTTGGCGAATCCGATCGCTCTCCCCGAAGTTCCGGGCTTTCCGGGCTGCCTGACGCTGGGCGATCGCTAAATCAATCATGGCATCAGTTAGGTTGACTGTCTCAAGCTCAGTTAGTTCAGACTCCAGAGCCTCTGGAGAAACTGCAAAACCCAATACTTGGGCTAAGTTAATTAAAGTTTTCCATAACTCCTCTAATTTTTCTGGTTCTGTTGCTGTTTTACCCTCATGGATCATGAGATTGCGATCGCGCCGTAGCTCCTTAGCTAGTTCAAATAAAATGACTAAACCTCCAGCAAAGTTAAAATCTTCATTTACTGCCGTCTCAAACGCTTGGGTGTAGGTATTATCTAGGGACTGCTGGACAAGATGATTTGGAGGTAATTTATGGGCTTGCCAATCTAGGCGATCGCCATACTCATAGCCAAAGAGTAAACTTTCCTTGAGGGTCTGCCAGCCATTTGTTGCGGAAGCGATCGCCTCTTGGGTAAAATCCACCGGCTTACGGTACTGGGTTTGCAGCACGAATAACCGGATGGCCATGGGGTCAACATGGCGATCGAGTAACTCCCGAATAGTTGTAAAATTCCCTAAGGACTTAGACATTTTTTCACCATCCACCATCACCATCCCATTGTGTAACCAGTAATGAGCTAGGGGTTGGCCCGTCGCTGCTTCTGATTGGGCAATTTCGTTCTCATGGTGCGGAAAAATTAGATCTGCTCCCCCCACATGGATATCAATGGTTTCCCCTAAGCGATCGCGCACCATGGCACTACACTCAATATGCCACCCCGGCCTACCCTCACCCCAAGTCGAAGCCCACGCCGGCTCTCCCGGTTTTGCTCCCTTCCACAAGGCAAAATCAAAAGCATCTTGTTTTTTTCCCTCCTCTGCATCTTTGACCCTACCACTAGCCCCTGCTTGTAGATCATCTAGTTTCCGTCCTGATAGTTTGCCGTAGTCAGGAAACTTCCGCACAGAATAATAAACATCACCCCCGGCAGCGTAGGCAAAGCCCTTTTGTTCGAGTTCTGCCACTAATCTTTTAATTCCATCCAGAGCATGGGTTGCACGGGGATAGGCATCGGCTTTCCCAATATGCAGGCGTTCCATATCTTCAAAATAGGCGGCAATAAACTTTTCGGCAACTGCTTCCATAGAGCTACTTTCAGCCCTAGCTCGGTTGAGAATTTTATCATCG
>JANMHD010000526.1:0-6673 GCA_031374985.1 Coleofasciculaceae cyanobacterium OTE_70_metabat_329
AGGAAAACTTTCTATAGGTAATAACTTGGGCATATCTGGATCTGGGACAAAGCAGTGATCTACTAATAAACCAGCCCGCACGGGATCTATATCATAACTTTCCCTATCTTGAAGTTGAGTTGACCGCCCACTCAGCACGACTAGCATTTCTGCCACCATCTGCCCCGTTACTAGCTTACCCAAACCGGGATATACCAAAGCCAAGAGAGTTAATAAACCCCGAATTAAGGCTTGGCTATTAAGGGGATTTTGGATATTTAGACCATGAACGCCGATACCTTGAAAAGTGAGAATTTCCGTCAGGGTGTAGCGGGCGATCGCATCCAAGCCGGGGGCAATGACAACTATATCTTTTGGTTCTACCCCTGATTGCACCAGATCGATAATGGTGGCGGCAGTCTGGCGGAGCATTTGCGATCGAGCCAAGGTTTGAATAGATTGAATTGTGGGGGGCAACACAGGCAGAAAAACAGGATTTGCGACTAAATCTACTAAAGTTGCAGCTAATTCATCGCTAGTTTCCCCCAGTACTACCCCCGTAAGATTTTCTACCCGACAGCGGGAGCTTAATCCTAGTAGGTAATCAGGGTCGGCATTCAAGCCTAATCTCACTTTGCCGTAGGGATTGTAAGTAAAAATACCCTTCACCCCCCGATCGAGGAGCAATTCTAAGAGATCACAGGCGATCGCCGGATAATCATCCACATCATCGGCAAATATTGCCCCCGTGCGTTGTAATAAATTATGCTGGTAATCAGGATGGGGCAGCAGGTAGCGCCAATAAAGCTGGGTCATAATTCCGTAGGTGAGCAAACCCCTTTTTAAGCACCAGTCATACCAGTCCTGTAATAATTCCCCGTAGAGGGGATACAAAGCTGGGTCTTCCTCACCAGCTAATCCTTGGTGGAGCAGAGCCGGAATATCTTCTAGGGGCAATCCACTCAACCCCGACAGCATCATTAAATCTAGGATACGTCGCACTAGTTGGTATTCTCCCGTTGCCGCTTGCTGGAGAACTTGGGGAGTTAGTCGCCCCTGCCAGAGACTAGTCGCTAGTTCCTGTTCAGTTTCTGGGTGGAGTTTAATCGGAAACAGAGGCGGGATGGGAGAGGTTCCTTGGATTGCTGCTTGGGTCAAGATTTGAGTTAGCAAGGGAAAAAATAGTAATACCTCGTCTTGGAAAAACCCCAGAGGACTCTTAATAACTACGGGGTATTTACTTTGGGTTGTAGCATGGGGAAGGGAAGCGATCGCTTGCGCTGCGGTTGCCGCAATCGCCAAAGCCAACTGATTACTAAGTTCTCGTTTACTATCATCATTAGCCGCTAGAACTAAAATAGGTGGGTTCAGGGGAGACATAACCGGAGTTTTTCTGGGAGCAGCTAGCCATTTGGAACATTCTTGTACCAAGCGAGTTGTTTTGCCACTACGAGTCGTACCATTAATCCAAGTTGAAATCATGCTATAAATTCCCCTATAAGTAAACTAGCATACCAAATAGTCTAGATTAAGACTCTAAACTGTGACATCTTAAACTGAGTCTAACTAGGCTAAATTTTTCTTTGGAGCGATGCTTAAATCTATACATAATTATTAAATTTAACTGCGATGGGTTTTATAAATTTCCTTTATAGTTCTAACGAATGGTTCCTCAAAACTCCTGAAAGATCCTTAGATGAGGCTTATAAAGCCGCCTTGAAGATTAAGCAATTGGAAGATGAACATTTTAATGGACGGAAAGTAGCGATCGAATCGACTAACTACGGCAGTAACACCTTTAAGTATTTCCAAGAAGATTTAAATAAATTACTCGGCACAGTTAAAGGCAGATTGGCAGAATTTCGGGTGAGCCGTTCTCTCCTCAGTCCGGGGGAATTGCAACAGGCCAGGGTGACTCGTCTGAACCCCCTCCAAGATAAAAACCGCCCCAGTTCTGAAGCTCAATTGCCACCATCCATAATTATCAACAAACTAAATTTTATTGATGAAGTTCTCACTCGTTATTCTGGTCGGGTAGAGATGGAGGAGTTGGTAAAAGTTATTAGACCAGCTAGACCAGTGCTAGAATCTGAAGATTATAGC
This sequence comes from Coleofasciculaceae cyanobacterium OTE_70_metabat_329, assembly GCA_031374985.1. Taxonomy (GTDB): domain Bacteria; phylum Cyanobacteriota; class Cyanobacteriia; order Cyanobacteriales; family JAAUUE01; genus JAAUUE01. The sequence continues at coordinate 2,083 of JANMHD010000526.1, forward strand.
AAGGCAGTAGATAATTCTCTGGGTGGAGAGCGATCGCAGTTAATCGAGCAGATGGCGGATAGAGACCGGGGGAATCTTTCAGATTCTACGGGGCTGCTGCCTCGATCAATTTTAGGAACTTTTGCCAAAATCCAACGGGATTTAGATCCCAAATCAGAGCAAGAATATGTCAGTAAATATCGTAATTCTAAGCTAAAAACCTCTATTTCTATTAAGTTTATCTTGATCTTAATTATTGTTCCAATTCTAACTCAACAATTAAGTAAGGCATTTTTAATTACACCCTTAATGAATCAATTTATTCCAACAGAAAGCAAAATTCTTTTTATTAATCAAGATTTACAAAAAGAAGCTTTAGAAGAGTTAGAAGAATTTCAGAGAGGGCTAAATTTTCAGGTTTTTATTGGCGGGATGCCAGACATAGCTCCTTTAGAAAAAGAACAAAAAATTAAAGAGAAAGCTCGGGAAATTGCCGAGGAATACGAAGGACGTAGTAATGATGCTATTAAAAATATAATTGCTGATATTTTATCTATAATTGCTTTTAGTCTAGTGTTAGTTAATAGTCAGAAAAATTTGATTATTCTTAAATCATTCTTTGATGATATTGCCTATGGTTTAAGCGATAGTGCCAAGGCATTTATTATTATTCTCTTTACAGATATATTTGTAGGATTTCACTCGCCCCACGGCTGGGAGATTATTATAGAAAGAGTCTTTGCTCATCTAGGCTTGGCCGAAAATCGGGATTTTACTTTCCTTTTTATTGCCACTTTTCCGGTAATTTTAGACTCAGTAATTAAATATTGGATCTTCCGTTACCTAAATCGTATTTCTCCGTCGGCCGTGGCAACTTATAAAAATATGAATGAATAGCTTAACGTGAATTCAGTTTAAGCAAAAGCTCTGACCTTAAGCCTAGAGACGTTCCCGGAGCGGAGTCGAAGGGAACATTTTCGCTACAAATGAAGATACAGCACGTTGTGTTCAGATTAGTGGAAAGAAAACCCTCTAAATCTCCCTTGTAAAGGGAGACTTAAAGATCAAGATTGCAGCTTAGTAGATTGCAATTTGCTGTAATTGATCGAAGATTTGTAGTGGGGTTTTGGCTTCGACTCAGTTCGGCTTCGCTCACTGACCTACGCTCAGCCAGCGATAATGGTTATGGTTTTCATAAAATGTTATCAGGGGTATTTCTTATCCCGAACTCACGTCACTTTATTCTTTAGCCATACTAGATTTGGCGATCGCTGGAAGTTGGAATCCCGGAGGATAGGTTCCTTCCTGCTTGATCCGTTTGATTTCTGCTTCTGAAATAGGCAGACTTAGTTTGCTAGCGATCGATCGCACGATATCCCCTCGATCAATCACTCCTGATACCGTCTCAGCCGGAGAAAGAATAGTCAGAAAACTTAATTGTTTTTCCTCTAAATAACTAATCACTTCTACCAAGGATGCCTTTTCTGGCAGGGTAGAAATTTCGGTCAAAGGTCGAGTGATACTCATCAACTGCTGGCTATCCCATTGACTGCGCTCCACAATCTGTAAGTCTTCAATGGGAACTAAGCCCCGGTAGCGACCATCAGCAGAGGCATAGTAGGGAACGGGTTTTTGCATATCACTGAGAACATAGGTTTCCGCAAACTGACGCAAACTCATATGGGCATCTACAACTCGGAAATCCCTAGTCATAGCATCGGCAGCAGTAATTTGTAGGAGAGCTTGCTGTAAAATCGTTAGTTTGTCGTAGGAATCGGCATTACGGTAAATAAATAGTCCAATCAGGGCAATCCATAAGGCACTAAAGCTGCCTCTAAGTAGAAGTAAGCTGAAGCCAAAAGCGATCGCTAACCCCCCCAGAAACTTGCCACTTGTAGCGGCCCAACGGACTCCCTTGAAGCGATCGCCCGTAATTTGCCACACCAGAGCTTTGAGAACCTGTCCCCCATCTAGGGGCAAGCCCGGAATCATATTAAATATTGCTAGCACTAGATTAATTCTGCCGAGGTCGGCTGCCAGAAACCGCAGTAGGGTTCCAGAGGGCAAAATTTGAGCAGTCACGGCAAAAATAGCAAATAATCCTAAGCTAACCATAGGACCTGCGATCGCTACTCCAAAAGCTCCCAAGGGTGTACTAGATTCTCGATCAATCGCTGCCACGCCCCCAAACAAAAATAGGGTAATGGAATTAACTTTTATCCCCTGTCGCAACGCCACAAGACTATGCCCCAACTCGTGAAGCAGAACCGAACCAAATAATAGCAATGCCATCACAAAGCCTGCTACCCAAGAGATACTGCCAAACCGGGGCAGAAAATCCAAGGCATTGACAACAGTGACGAAAAGAACCACAAAGAACCATGAAGGGTCTAAAAACAGAGGAATACCAAAGAGATTCCCCACTCGCCAGTTGTTCTGTTGCATTGATTTAATCCTGAGATATAAGTCCTATTCGATCAATTGTTTCTAATATTTCCTCTACCATTAGCATAAACTATTTATCTTGCCTTATCGTTCTCTTTTCTCTACTGAAACCGACGCTTATTTGATTGGTAACGGAGAGATTCGGCCATCAAAGCTATCAAGCCAGAACCAATAATTAGTAATACACTCAGGGCATTAATATCTGGTTTTACCCCTGTACGAATCCGGCTAAAAACCTCCATCGGCAGGGTGTTGTTACCCGCCCCGGCAGTGAAGCTAGAGATCAAGAAATCATCCATACTCAGAACGAAAGAGAGTAAACATCCAGCAATAATAGCGGGCATGAGTTCCGGCAAAAGGACTTTATTAAATGCCTGTAGGGGTGTGGCTCCTAAATCTAGGGCTGCTTCTTCTAAATGGGGATCTAGGGACACTAAGCGGGAAGAAACCACCACAGCAACGTAGGCCAAACAAAATACTACATGGGCGGCAATGATTGTCCCTAAACTCAAGGGTAAGCCTACTACCGCCAGAAACACCAGCGTGGCTACCGCCATAGCAATATCTGGCACCACTACCGGGAGAATTGCAATCCCTTGGTATAGTCTTTTACCCCAAAATTTGTACTTAGCTAAACCCACTGCCATCATGGTTCCTAGCACCGCAGAGATTGCCACCGCCGTCCCTGCCACTACTAGGCTATTTTGCAGAGCTAAAAGTAACCTGCCATCACTTAATAATTTCTGATACCACTTGAGAGTAAAGCCTTGCCAAGTGGCACTGTAGGCAGAATCATTAAAACTATAAAAACCAAGGACGGCGATCGGCAGGTACATATAACCAAACATGACTAAGGTAAAAATGCTCTGCCAAGAAAAGATTGCCTTGAGAAAAGATGGGTTCATGGAGCTACAGGTATTGGCGATATTTAATGGAGGTAAGGTGGGTATTGCCCACCCTACTTATGATTCTCTGATTATAATTCCTTGATCCAGCTACTACTCCGCCAAATTTGGAGGTAGAGAACGCCGCTAATTAATGCTCCGAGAAATAGCTTGAGGGATTTTTTGAGGAGATCAAAGGTTTGATTATTTTTTAGGGCTGATGCTCGATCGGGCATTTGAGTTTTTGCTTTAGTAATTTGGGCAAGGATATCTGCCTTTAGTTGGGGTTGGGGTTGGGTGATATCCACTTCCATCCCTACAGATTTTAACTGAGTAGCGATCGCTCTTAATTGCTCTAAATTAACTTGATTAACTTGGCTCTCTAATTGTCCAATTTGTCGTTCCTCCTGTTGGAGTTTTTGGTCTACTTGTAGAGTATTGGCTTGATTAATTCTCCACGTATTAATTACTGTCAAAGGTAGCATGAGCAGAAATACGATGCCTAAGGTTAAACATAGCCAAGGCAAAAACTTGAGAAATTTCTCTTCCCAGATTTTACGTTCTTTATCTTCTCCCCAAAAAACTAGCAAAAATCCTAAAATAGGAATAGGAACTCTTTCTACTAAACTGGCCATGGTAGACATTTCCCAAAGGGGGTTAGTAAATCCTAGAGGAATTAAAGATTGCAAAATATCAAACCCTGCCATTAACAAAAATCCATAGCCGCACCAGCGTAATATATATAAAAATTTTCTACTCATATTTTTAAAGAATTGTGATGGGCTTCGGCTCCGCTCAGCCCTCAATTTTCGCTGATTGAGCTTTTCTTATCATGAACCGTGGGCAATTCGGCGGGTCAGCACCTAGTCTTCGATGGCTGAGCGTAGTCGAAGCCATATCTATTATTTTGGATTACTACACTTGATTATCTTGATTATTTATAGGAGTGTCTCTGAGAATTAAAAACTTACAAATTAAACCCCAAACTATTATGGCAGCGATCGGAAATACCTGTCCTCCTAGTCCTTCATGCCAATAGGTAAATACAGGTTTGTTGGTGACAAGAATAGCTAAAATTGCTACCCGGACGGCATTCACAAGATAGGCACTAATGAGAGCTATTAGGGGAATAGTAAGTTTCTGCCAAATTTTAGTTGGTAATAGAAAGATACCAAGAATAGCTAGAACCCATAATTGCATCATGGTGACAGACCCGGCACAAGCTTTAGCTACGTTTACAGTATTCTCTGGTGTGGAGATTGCTGTGCCAACTGTTAATAATG
>JANMHD010000543.1:0-8139 GCA_031374985.1 Coleofasciculaceae cyanobacterium OTE_70_metabat_329
CAAAAGTTCCCAGCAGTGGGGTTATAGCCTTCGGTATGAGGGGACAAGTTTGATTCTTTCTCTCCGCCATCCCCCAACCCTGAGGAGTCGAGTAGCAGACAATCCCCTACCTCTATCAGGAGTAAGTGTGTTGCTAGACCCCGGTCATGGGGAGCCGGATTTAGGTTCAGTCGGCCCGACGGGTTATCCAGAAAAAGATATAAATTTACTTATCTCCCAGATGGTGCGGCAGGAGTTGGTGCAACGGGGAGCTACAGTGATGATGACTAGGGAGGAAGATCGAGAAATAGACTTGGGCGATCGAGTCCGGCAAATTCAGGAAGGAAAACCCACGGTGGCTCTATCTATCCATTACAATGCCCTGCCTGATAGCGGCGATGCTCTAAATACCCAAGGAGTTAGCACCTTTTGGTATCATCCCCAAGCTCACTCTCTGGCCATATTTCTCCACAACTATCTAGTCCAAAATCTTGGTCGTCCTTCCTACGGAGTTTATTGGAACAATTTAGCCATGACCCGCCCCCAAGCAGTGCCTACAATATTATTGGAGTTAGGATTTATGATTAATCCCTATGAGTTTGAGTGGATTACGGATCCGGCATCGCAGAAGAAATTAGCTACAGCGATCGCTGAAGGTCTGAGCCAGTGGCTACTGCAATCTGCGGGGCAATAGCTTTCAATCTTAACGTTCTAAAAATGAGTTATATCTGAAAATAGACTCTTAATCACTTACACTTAAGTAATTGTATTGTCATTTTCTCCTTGAATCGGTACACTTGAGTAAAGCCGCAATATAGGCAAAATACCAACAAAATATAGACGAATAAAAAAGAAAGAACAGAACTGCGGTATATATACTCGCTTTCGTTAAAGGGAGAAAGAAATGCTCTATTGTATCAATCCCAAGTGTTCCGATCGAGAAAATCTAGACAACGCCACTAGTTGCTCAAATTGTGGCACTCAGCTTTTGGTAAACAATCGCTATAAATTAATTCAACCCCTCCGGGAATTAAGCGGTGATTATTTTACCGATATTTTTCTGGTTGAAGATTTAGGCTTAAGCCCTGAAGACTGGGGAATTAAAAAGGTTTTGAAGGTTTTAAAATATAACAATAATGATGATCTAGTCCGACTATTTAAGCAGGAATCTAGAACTTTGATGTGGTTAAAAAATCCGGGTGTTCCGGCAGTAGAGCCGGATGGATATTTTGTACTTAACACGACCCGTCCTGCCCAGAGTTTACACTGCTTAGTGATGGAATTTATTGAAGGAGATAACCTTGAGGAGTTGGTGGCAAAAAAAGGGGCGATCGATCAAGCTACAGCCCTCGATTGGCTAATCCAATTAACAAAAATTCTACATCTTCTTCATCAACGCCACCTCATCCATAGAGATATAAAACCCTCTAACCTAATCCTGCGGCCTAATGGCCAATTAGCTTTAATAGATTTTGGAACTGTACGAGAAGGGGAAGAGGGAAGTACCCAAATAGGATCGATCGGTTATGCAGCCCCAGAACAATTAAACGGCTCTGCTGTCTTAGCTTCTGACCTTTTTGCAGTGGGGAGAACTTTTGTTTATCTTTTAACAGGGAACACACCCTTAGAGTTAGAAGATTATAAAGTCAAACAGAAATTAGATTTAGATTGGCTTACTTCTGTGAAAACTACTATCAATCTTTTAGCTGGTAGAACAATCTTAGATTTACCTGACCTAAAGACCAAAAGAAAATTAGCTTGGCGCTATCTTGTCCGGAATGGGATATCTGATAATCTGGGAGATTTGATTGATGATATGATGGCTTATGACGTTTTTGATCGTCCTAAAAATACTGCGGCAGTCCAAAACCGCTTGATGTTTAGTTCCCCAGAAATATCTAGACAAAGAGTAATGAATCAAATAAATATAATAGGCATATTAGGTTTGGGAATCAGTATTTTTAGTATTTATGCTCATCCTATTGCTAAAGGCTTAAATTTTGTTTCTGGAAGTAGTATCGATCGATCGCTCCAAAATATTGGTACAGATAAATTTATAGGGAAGGAATTAGGTTCTGCTAAGTCTTTTTATGAAGCAGCCTTATTTTTTAATCCAGAGAACCAAGCATCCAACTATAGTTTGGGTAGAGTTTGTGAGCAGACAAACCAGATTCTTTGTGCAATGGAAAAATATCGTAAAGTTATTCAAAATGATAAAAATGTTTTGGCAAGGGGAGCAGCTATTAGTAGCTTAACCAGACTTCAAATCATCTATCAACAGCCCGTTGACCCTAGCCTTATTGATAGAACTCTAGCAGCTATTCAAGAAAATGACTTAACTCTTGATTCAAGTCAAAAGGATACTAGAATTTCTGCAAGTCTCTATAAAAATTTAGGGTGGTGGCAGTTGCAATCTAATCAACTTGTTGAGGCTGAGAAATCCCTGAAGACATCTATTCAGCTAAATCCCGATCGTCCGGCAGCTTATTGCCTTTTGGCCCGAGTAATAGAAGCTCAAAAAATAGAAAATATAGATTTACTTAAAAAACAACAAGCAGATGCCCTAACCCAATGGCAAGAATGTATTAAGCGAGTAAATGAGGATAGTCCTCCAGAGGAGTTGCAGTGGGCTGGCACAGCTCAACAGCGCCTAACTGCTAAAGACCCCAACTATAAACCAAATTCCATCCAACCCAAAGATTCTAAGAACTAGTTATTTTACTCTAGGTCGCATCTGAGATTCCAAAATCGAACCGTAGAGAGGACTGGTTCTCATCAACTCCTCGTGGGTTCCCTGAGCTACCAAACTACCCCGATCCATTAAGAGGATGCGATCGGCATTTTTGATGGTACTAATTCTTTGAGCAATCACAAACGCTGTACAGGTATGGCGACGCATCAGGTCATCCAAACTTGCTTGAATTTGCGAGGCAGTTTTGGCATCCACCGCCGAAGTACTGTCATCCAGAATAAGGATATTATAATCAGTTAAGAGCGTGCGGGCGATCGCAATTCTTTGTTTTTGTCCCCCCGACAAGCCAATTCCCCGTTCCCCCACGAGGGTAGAGTAACCATCCGGCATACTTTCTACAAAATCATGAATCTGAGCCATTTTGGCCACTTCTATCACCCGTTCCAAACTGGCATCCGGGGCTGCGTAGGCAATATTATCTTGGAGAGTCCCAGAGAAAAGAGTCGTTTCTTGAAAAACAATGCCGATGTGCGATCGCAAACTTTCCAATTGCAGATCTCGCACATCCCGCCCATCAATCCGTACCGAGCCGGCCGTCACATCATAAAATCGGGGGATCAAGTTCATGATTGTACTTTTCCCAGATCCAGTCATACCGATAATGGCAATCAATTCATTAGGCTTCGTCTCAAAAGATACCCCCTTCAGGGCCTCCGTAGTTGCCCCCGGATAGCGAAAGGATACATTCTCAAAAGTAATCCGGCCACCGCAGGTATGGAAAGGGACAGCTTGGGGACGGTCTTTAATTTCAATCTTGGCATCTACTACTTCATAAACTCTTTCTGCTGAAGCTCCTGCCTGAGCGATCGCCGGTGCGGCAAACCCAATTAATAAAATTGGTTGTAAAATATATAACAAATAGGAATTAAAAGCCACCAATTCCCCAATAGAAAACTTATCCTCAATTACTTGCCATCCCCCATAGCCCACTACCGCTACTGTGACAAGATTACTCAACAAGAAAATAAAGGGAAAAGCATTGCGAATTGCCATAATTGCCCGCATATTCGCCCGGACTAAATCTTGATTGAGATCGCTATAACGAGCTAGTTCTTGAGGTTCCCGCACAAAGGCTTTAACTACCCGGATGCCAATTAAATTTTCTTGGAGGACAGAATTTAGATTACCTAATTTTTCTTGGAGACTCCCAAATAAAGCCCCATTCTTAAATAGAAATAAACCCAAAATTAAGGCTGTAATGGGAATAATTGCTAAAGTAATTAATGCTAATTGCCAATTCATCAAAATCATGATGGTAGCAATAGTCAGCAAACTAACCAAAGCTCCTACCACCTGAATTAAGCTCGTCCCAATAAAACTACGAATTTGCTCTACATCACTGGTCATTCTGGTCAGGAGTTGAGAAGTTTGCGCCTGATCGTGATAGCTGAAACTAAGATTTTGAATTTTGCCGAAGATTTTATTCCGCAGATCATAGGCCACCGATTGGGAAGCTTGTTCGGCTAAGAAAGTTTGCCCAAAGTTAAATAACCCCCGCCCGATCGCCAACAGCACCATCAACCCCGCACTCTGGAGAACAATAGTTAAATTTTTTTGGGCAATCCCCTGATCAATTCCCCAACGAAATAATTGGGGAGTAGCAGCATTAGCAGCGGTCAATAATAAAAGACTTAATAATGCCCCCATCACAATCAAGGCATAGGATCTGAGGCTTAAGAGAATCCGACTAAGTTTATTCATGAAAAATCCCCCTAGTTTTTGCCTTAGCTATGGGTAGGGGCGCAAGGCCTTGCGCCCTTACTAAATCTCTAAACCAAAGAATATACCTGGCCATTAATTAAGAGACGAGTAATACCCTTGGCATGGAGATGAAACCGAGTTTTGTGGAGCATTTGGCCATCAGGGACTTTAATTACCTTTTGGAAACGGTTAGAAAAACGCTGAGCGACCTTGTGGTGGTCAAAAACAGCTAGGGTTTTTTGCTGAAATTCTGTGACGGGAATTTGGCCTAGATCACTAAAATCTTTTAGGGGCTTGGCAATCAATTCTGAGGCTCGATCGACTACTAGATAACAAATTCTGGGTAGCTCCTGCCCAGAAAGGGGCAAAACTTGGACTTTCTCTCCTCGTGCATGGGGAAAGTCACTAGCCAAAGTAATATCATCTACATCTTCTTCTTCCTCATCAGGGGATCCCCAGTCATCGATCGTATCATCTTCCAAATCTCCCTCTAGATCATTCCCCGCTAAATCCTCTAAATCTTCTAAATCCTCAGTTAAAGATTCTTCCCGCAAAAATACCTGCAAATCATTACCAGTAGGAATAATCGGCATTTCTTCTGGCATCAACTCTTGCCAATTATTGAGCTTGAGAGCCGGAGGGGTAACTACAGAACGCTGAGGGGTAACTACGGAACGCTTACGTACTTTTAATCCAAGGGCTACAGGTACAATAGAAGGGATTATTTCTGGGAAAATTGCTGTGGGAGGGCTGTCTACCCCCATTAAGTCCAGATCATCTCCTCCATGACGATGGCTTCGTTTTTGTTGAATTAGAAGCTCATACTCGGCCTCTGGTAAGTTAGTTTTGAGAAAGCGACTAATTGTTGAATTACTCACCCCATAACGCAAAGCCAAGGTAGAAGTAGTCTCTGCCTGCTGCCTATAGAGTTGGAGAATTTGTTGCTTATCTTCAGGGGTGAGTTTTTTCGGCATTGTATTCAGGGGTTTAGGGAAGGATCAAGATCAGGATCAAGACAGGAAACTTTCAGCTTGGGGGTCTAAGCCCGTTTACGACCACTACGGCGAGTACGTATAGAGTTATCGTATTCCAAAGCGGCACCAATACCAAATAGGACACCACTAAATACCCAAAATACTTCTAGGACAAAGCCACTCTCATAGTTGGGGATTCGCTCACTGGCATACTTAAACCACATATCGGCAATGTACATACAAAAAGAGGCAGCAGCGACCATCCGCCAAGATTGGGCAAAGCGTCCACCCCAAAAGGTCAGGAGTAGAGTTGTGGCCATGATTAATAGAAACACATCGCTTATTACGTAAATTAAGGCCACAATTTTGGCGTAGGGATCTAGAATTTTTTCTAAAGTAATGATTATCTGGGGCGGCTCGCCACCGTAGCCCATTTTTGCCTCTGGAGTTTTACTGGGGGTTTTATCTGGAGTTTTACCAGCCGGACTAGGTATTGATTTAGGAGAACTAGTTACTACTGGAGAGGGAGATTTTGGTGTTGCGGGGGTAGGAGTGGCATTACTAGGAGAGGTTTTAGGAGAGGGAGAAACTGCCGGGGTTGGGGAGAGGGTAGGAGTTGAGAGTCGGGGGGGAGCAGCAGGTGTGGCAGAGGGCTGGGGAGAGACGGGGGGAGCAGTTGAGGGGGATGCTTGGGCAAATAATGAGGGAGGAGTAGTGGCTTCGGCGGGGGTGGTGAGGGTGAGGAATACGCCGATCGCTATGCCGATCGTGCCAATCCCCACAATTGTTAGCCATTGCCAACGCTCTAGATTAATTTTTCTCTGGAAAACTGCTAGAGCCATGCCCCACCCAACTAAAAGATAGAACAGGAGGTAGAAAAAATCCCCAGGGGATACGGCGGGGTCTAGTCCCCAATAAAGCTCCCAAAATCCAAATAGGAAACCCCCAAAACCAAAGCAGAAGTTGCCTAGACCAATACCTAACCAAACGTTACGGCCACTGGCAATCTGGGGACTAGTCCAGTTCTTCAGGGATAGGAGGGCGGCGGCAAAAAATGCTCCTTGTTCAAAAATATAAGTGCCGATCGTATACCACAAGGGACGGTCTTCACCGATTCCAAATAATAGAAAAAATAGTAAGGCGCTCACTGCCCAAATAACTCCACCATAGACCACCTTCTGCCCGGTAAAGAAAGTAGAAATGGCGGTGTTTTTGTTAGTACTTTTGCTCATAATTTTAGCCACGCCCCGTTAGTAGATATTGGTAGATATTGCTGAATCTTAATAAATTAATTATTTGTAACTATTTTAGGTAAAAATTCCCTGATGAAATTAGTTTAGTACTGTATTTGTAACTAAGTTACCTATTGCCAGAGTTGATCTAGGGAAGATTGTTTGAGCCAAGCTAAAAATTGTTGTTGCTCTAGGGCGGGGAGATCAGCTAAGACATCTTTGATATCTTCGGTGAAGTTAGTATTGCCAAAATAGATTTTACCTAGGCGGTGGAGTTCTTGGAGGAGGGTAATTAGGTGGTGTTCTTCCCAAGCGGGGGTGCTAAGGCTATCAAGGGGGTTTTCGGTTAAGATTTTTTGGATTGCTTCGGGGGAGTTGGTTTGGGGAAATTGTAATTTATGGAAAATATTAGTAATCTCTTGAGTAAATAGGGCTGCTTGACGATGCCCTAGAAGGTCTTCTATTTCTAGATAGAGGTATTGAATAATCAGGAGGCAGGCTTGGGTAAATGGAGTGTAATTTCCCTCTGAATTTTGCTTGGTTTGGGCTATTTGAATTTTGCCCCAGATGCTGTGGCGATCGGGCTCTTGCAGTAGTACACAGGCTTTGCCTCGGTTATCTGTTAGATCTCGCCAGTAGTTTACTGCTTCTTCTTTATGACCGGGACCAAAGGCTTTAACTAGCTTAAAGGTCTGACCTTGGTAATTAAGAATAGGTATGGGTTGATCTTTGCTAGGATGCCGGATAGTGGATATTTCTACGTCTTGTCTACTAAGAATCATGGCTTTGCAACTAACTCCTAAAACCCCTAGAGGGTGGTTGTAGGATCAATTTTGGCACATTTATCAGCTTTAGGAATGAATTTGTCTAGATTTGATACTAAATCCATTATTATTCCTAGGGTTCAGGCTATGGCAAGTAGGGGACGATCGCTCGATCGCCTAGGGTAAGTATTGATCGCTCCTCTGACATTCAGCATTTTAGGCTAATTGTTATTTGGCTGGAGATAAGGTAATATTTGGTATGGTCAAGCCCTTGGGTGCGTAGCTCAGTTGGATAGAGCAATTGCCTTCTAAGCAATCGGTCGTGAGTTCGAGTCTCGCCGCACCCGTTACCGCAGAAATAGATATCACTGCACTTCCCAAATAATCATTGTTTTGTCACTACTTCCAGAAATTAAAAATCTGCTATCTGGGGTATAAGCTAAGGCAGTTATACGATCGCGATGACCTGATAGGGTTCCTAATGACTGCCCATTTCTTAAATCTCGCAGAAAAATAGGGTTATCTGGTCTTATTAGAAAAGATACTTCACTAAAGGCAATATGTCCATTACCTGCTACCGTTAGACTACTAAGTGAATCTCTAGAATTAGCTATTTCAGTGCAACTCTTATTCCGCCAATTACAGGATTTGACAACACTGTCACCAATACTAATGATTTGACTACCATCTGGGCTAAAAGCTAAGGATATAACTCCACCTTGGTGTGCTTGATAGCT
>JANMHD010000561.1:0-2500 GCA_031374985.1 Coleofasciculaceae cyanobacterium OTE_70_metabat_329
AATATTTCCCCCATGACCATTGAGGAAGAAGAATTTCTGGAATCCAGCTTTGGCTAGACAAGTTAAGTAGTCACGGATAACTAGAATTAGGGTACTAGGACGGAGACTTATAGTGCCGGGAAAGGCTGTATGGTGCAGTGCCATGCCCACATTAATCGTAGGAGCTACTAATGCTCCAGTTGCAGATCCAACTCCCTTAGCGATCGCTTCAGCGCAGATGGCATCGGTGCCAATTAATCCCGTAGGCCCATGCTGCTCTGTGGAGCCAATGGGAATAATTATGCCTCTAGATTGCAAAAGATAGGTTTCTACTTCATTCCAAGTGCTTAAATGTAATAACATGACAAAATATTTGCCTAAAGGGATTCTTTTAGTGTAGATCTTGCCATAGAAACTCTACAATTTTTTTATTTTTATGCTTAGCCTAGAAATGCCAAAAGGTTCACGCAAAGACTCCTTAGGTCTGAAGAATCGGGTGCTAGTGGTGGAAGATGAGGAGCTAATTCGGGAGATGGTGGCTTTAGCTCTCCGGGAAAATGGCTACGAAGTTGTGACAGCAAATAGTGGCGACCATGCCCTAGCCTTACTCCAACCCCAAAATAGAGAAAGGAACCTGCCCTTAATAGAAACTAACTTTGAATTGCTTATCTTAGATATCATGCTGCCACAGATCAATGGACTCGATTTGTGTCGATTGTTACGTTATCAGGGTAATCAAGTGCCTATTTTAATTCTTAGTGCCAGGGGAACCGAGAGCGATCGAGTCTTGGGCTTGGAAGTGGGGGCTGATGATTACCTAACCAAACCCTTTAGTATGCAGGAGTTAGTTGCTCGTTGCCATGCCCTGTTGCGTCGCCAACGTCTAGTCACTCCTGAACAATTCCCAATTCTGGAATTTAAGGATGTAAGTCTTTCTCCCAAGGAATGTCGAGTCATTGTCCGGGGTGAAGAGGCCAACCTTTCTCCTAAGGAATTTAAGCTCTTAGAATTATTTATGAGTTATCCTCGCCGGGTGTGGTCACGGGAACAACTGATTGAGCAGGTCTGGGGGGCAGATTTCATGGGAGATACCAAAACCGTAGACGTACATATTCGTTGGCTCCGGGAAAAGCTGGAACTAGACCCCAGCCAACCCCAATACATCATTACAGTCCGGGGCTTTGGTTATCGTTTTGGCTAATAATAATCTTCCCTTGAGGGAAAGTTTATGGCTCCTTTACTCCGAAACAGTACAACTCAAGATATTGATGATCCTTTTAATTGCTGTCTAGGTTGTTATAGTTTTATTAAGTGAATATTTAATAACTGAATAACTAATGTGGCAATTTCTTCTGGGTTTAGCGATCGCCTCAACATTTTTCCTTTGGCAACAACAGCGGCAACTTAGGCGAATAAATCAACTAGTCTCAACCCTGCAAAATGTTGAGAGTGATGATGCCCTGTCTCTACCGGTGATATCCCGGCTCCGGCGAGCAGTCCAACAAAGTTTGCAATACCAAGAAAAATTAGCTAGTTCCCTCCAAATTAATGAGGATCTGCTCATGGTAGCTCCTGTGGGTTATCTACAGGTGGATGAGGAGGATCGGTTGATTTTTTGTAATCAGCAGGCGCGGGAATTATTAAATACAGAGCGCTGGCGATCGGGGGAACCTAGGCTACTTTTGGAAGTTGTCCATTCCTACGAACTAGATCAGCTTATTGTCCAGACTCGTGATCGCCAGTCCCCGGAGGTGAAGGAATGGGTGTTTCATCCAGTTTGCCTAGAAGGGGCGCAAATGCGGGAGGTGCGATCGCTCTTGGTTTGTGCCTCTAGTCTACCCTTGCCAGAGGGGCAAGTTGGTGTATTTATCCAAAATCAACAAACCTTACGAGAACTCCGCCAATCCCGGAATCAATGGTTTAGCGATCTGGCTCATGAACTTCGGACTCCCCTAACTTCCATTAACCTAGTGGCAGAATTTCTGCAAGGGCGCATTCCAGAAGCTGATCAACATTGGTTAAAACAGATGTCTCAGCAAACAAAGCGGTTGATAGAACTTGTCCAAAATTGGTTAGAACTTAGTCAATTAGAAAAAGACCCGTTCCAAACTCTTCAATTAAAACAAGTAGATTTAGGAATTCTTGCCCAAGATATTTGGCAAAGTATTACTCCTCTGGGACAACCAAAAGGTATTAGTCTCCGGGTAAATATTCCTGCTCCAGTTTATCTAAAAGTAGATCCTGCTCGTCTAGAACAAGTATTTCTTAATCTATTTCATAATAGTATTAAACACAGCCCTCTAAATTCAGAAATTTATTTAGAAATTAATACTAATCCGGTTCCGCCAAAAGTTGATGTATTAGCGATCGAGAGTGATCTAAAATACACCTCAGAAACTAAAGAAAATAATCTTAATATTGCGAGGAAATTACTAGAAGCTAATTATCTAGATTCCTTAGAAATTACTGAATATGTAGAGATAAATATTATTGATTCTGGGCAAGGTTTTAAGGAAGTAGA
>JANMHD010000303.1:0-8480 GCA_031374985.1 Coleofasciculaceae cyanobacterium OTE_70_metabat_329
GCAACATTAGCACGATGATTTCCTTGGTTGGCCAGTTGTTGAAGCCGGACTTTTTTGGAAGATACGATCGACATTTCAGTCATTGCAAATAGACTGTTGGCAAAAATTAACAGCACAACAACCAAAATTTCGAGAATAGCAGAAGATGACATTAGGGAATTGGGAACAGGGACAAAGCCTAGTTATGACGTATGGCATTCTCTAAATTTATAGCTCTTGGAGTTTGGCTCAAATAATTGAGTCTGGCTCAAATCACTTAAAATAATATAGAGTTAGCGGTTAAAACTAGGTAGCTACTTTGTCCTAAAATACCATGCTACTTAGATATCAGTTTTAGCACAAATTTTCAAAAAAATTTAATTTCTATCTCCATGAGTGACACTACCTACGATATTGTGATTCGCCAAGGGCAGATTTTAGGAGGCTCGGAATTTGCCGACCAGCTAGTTGATATAGGAATTACCGCCGCTAAGATTGTGGCGATCGCTCCCCACTTAAACAATTCTGCCACTCTAGAAATCCCCGCCCAGGGAAAATTAATTAGCCCCCCCTTTGTAGAATCCCATATTCACCTAGATTCTGCCCTAACGTCTGGTCAACCCCGGTGGAATGAAAGCGGTACTTTGTTTGAAGGGATTGAAATTTGGGGTGAGAGAAAGCAAAGTTTAACCCTAGAAGATGTGAAAGAGAGAGCGATCGCCGCCCTCAAACTCCAAGCCGCCCAGGGAGTATTATTTGTGCGGAGTCATGCCGATGTCAGTGAGCCTCAGTTAATTGCCCTGAAGGGATTACTGGAAGTCCGGGAGGCAGTAAAAGATTGGATCACCCTGCAAATAGTGGCATTTCCCCAAGATGGCATCTACAGCAAACCAGCCAACCGAGATTTGATTGAAGAGGCTCTCCAGTTGGGGGCAGATGTAGTCGGCGGGATTCCCCATTATGAAATGACTAGAGAAGACGGAGTGCAATCTATCCATCGAATTTTTGCTCTAGCAGAGCAGTATGATAAAGCGATCGATATTCATTGTGACGAGATTGATGATGACCAGTCTAGATTCTTAGAAGTGGTGGTAGCTCAAGCAATTCGCACCGGCATGGATGACCGGGTTACAGCTAGTCACACCACTGCCTTTGGTTCCTACAATAATGCCTACGCCTTCAAGTTAATGGGCTTTTTACGCCGGACTAATATTAATTTCATTGCCAATCCCCTAATTAATATCACCCTCCAAGGCCGGACGGATACCTATCCCAAGCGGCGGGGTGTCACCAGAGTCAAAGAATTATGGCAGCAGGGGCAGAATGTTAGCCTTGGCCATGATTGTATCCAAGACCCTTGGTATAACTTTGGTACGGGGAATATGCTGGAGGTGGCCTCTATGGCAGTACATGTCTGCCAGATGACGGGGCGCAAAGAAGTAGATGCTTGCTACGACATGATTACGGTAAATGGGGCAAAAACTCTAGGGATTGAGGATTATGGCATTGAGGTAGGTAAGACAGCAAATTTAGTTATCTTGGATGCGATCGACCCCTTCACAGCCATCCGAGAGCGTAGTGTCGCCCGCTACGTGATCTCCCAGGGTAAGTTAATTAGTAGTACTATCCCAGCTAAAGTTGAATTTCATTACTAATTCATGACTAATTCACAAACTTTAAGGGATATTTGGTGCGCCTTTCTGAACTCCCTTAGGATTGCTATAGGACGGAAAAACCTACCTAGAAATTTTCGGTTTACCCCACTTTTGTTTCTACTTTAACTTGGCATAATCAAGATGTTGCAACTAAAGATTGTAACTAAAAGATTAGATAAAACCAAATTGTAACGAGGTCAAGAATATGAACTTAATTCGTTTCCAGCCCATCTTCCCAGAAATGGAATCTCTACGGAGACAAATGGATCAGATTTTTGATGAACTAGTTGTAAATAATCCTGTTAATCATTCCAGAGATTATGCAACTCCTTGGAAACCAGCGATCGAACTCCAAGATCATACTGAATATTTTCTTTTGAAGATAGCCCTACCCGGTATTGATGGTAAAAATGTAGATGTTCAGATAACTAAAGATGCCGTGGCAATTTCTGGAGAAGTACGATCGCCCCAGCAAGAAACTCAAAATAACTCGATTCGCTCAGAGTTTCACTACGGTAAATTCCAGCGAATCCTATCTTTACCAGCCGACATCATTAATGAGAAAGTAGAAGCTAAATTTGATCAGGGCATCCTTAGCTTAACTCTACCTAAACAGGAGTCCCAACGACGGACTGTGATTAAACTCAACTTAGGAGATGCTAACCCATCCCTAGAACAATCAAGGGAACAAGCTAGTCAGGCTGTTGAGGTTAACCAAAACTAGTTTTAGCTTTAACTCTAGAGTGATACAGACAAGGGGCTTAAGCCCCTTGTTTCCAGATATCTCAATACTATAACTTCCTTGGCGATTGCTATATAATGCGCCTCTTTTCTACTATCTAAGTTTGGTACATTACGCTTTGCTAACACATTCTACTGGATTGATTTACCCCCTAAATTTAGTTTAGCTTTTTAGTCCACAACTTCATAATTCCCGCTCCGAAAACCATACCTAAGCTATGACTCCAGTAAGCGATTAATCCACTATTAGTTTGAATATTAGGAGCCAATAGCCCAATACCATAGGTCATCTGTTGGATAAACCACCAAAAGCCAAAAAATAGAGCAGGTAATTCTAGGGGAATAAAGATAATTCCTAGGGGTAAGATTGTATAAATTTTGGCACGGGGAAACGTAATTAAATAAGCACCAATAATGGCAGCGATCGCTCCATTTGCCCCTACTAAAGGAGTATCTAGTTGAGTATCAACTAATACCTGGCCGAAACCTAAAATAATCCCTGTGCCTAGATAAAGTAATATAAATTTACCTCTGCCCAAACAAGATTCTACCCGTCGCCCAAATACCCAAAGAAAAATTAAATTTCCTAGTACCTGAGCAAAACTACCATGAAGAAATATAGCTTTGATCAGGGAAGTTGCTACTAAGACCCAAGCTACGATCGCTGCCGGGTTGCCGCTAGTCAGAACATCTTGAGTAACTATAGTTAGTCGGCGAGGAACTAATCCCTCAGTTAATAATACTGATGCTAATTCTTGCTTAGTCCCTAGGTGTAACTCCCAAATAAATATGCCTAAAATCAAACCGATTAAACCATAGGTAATTAGGGAAGTTTTTTGTGAGGGAAAACTATCTAGATTATCGGTAATCGGAATCATCACTTTTTCTCGATATTTTTTGCTGTCAGCTTGAGATTACACCGAGCATACCTTATCTTTAAAAGTAGATAGGCGTTATTTTTCTCCAAGTTTTCATCATATTCCCCTTTAGCTAAGAGCGATCGCTAGTTCCATGCAAGAAATTCTTTATATAGAAATACCTACCTCTAACACTCCCCAAGTTCTCCAGTGGCTCCAGCAGCAGTGGCAACCCCTTTACGGAAAAATCAGCCCTAGCCCCGATGGGGTGCGGTGGAACTCTGGGACTTCTGGAGATGGACAAATTAAAAATGGAAAAAATCCTTTAGAGGAAATTAATATTTTTCTTTGGTCACTGCAACGTACCACCTATCTCAAGGCTTTTCGTTATCAAACTCCCGTCATTCCCCAAGAATCTGCACTTCGACAAGGCTCAGTGACCTCCCTATTAAACCATTTACAACAGGAACTAAGAAATGCTTTTCCTAACCAATACCCAGAACCGCCGGTAATTCCTGAAGGGGCTTCGATCTTCACTGCCCTAGAGCCTTACTATCCAAAAACTGTCCACTTTTTTCGTAAATTTCCCCAAGGAGAGGCAGACCTAAACCGAGTTTACTGGTGGGAGCAGCGCTGGCGAGAAGGAGTCCGCCGTCCCCAAACCCCGAAGCAAGTAATATTTCCTGAAGTACCAACTAATTCCCCTGTTAAAAATAGCAACTCTCCTACCTACGATCTGGTCTATCTAGGCGGAGCTTTAGGGGTGATCCACGCAGCAGTTATGGCTCGTTTGGGCTACAAAGTATTATTAGTCGAGCGCCTTCCCTTTGGCAGGATGAATCGAGAATGGAATATTTCTCGGGATGAATTCCAAAGTTTAATTGATCTAGATTTATTTACCTCTAGTCAGTTTGCCAGTGTGATTGCGAAGGAATATCTAGATGGATTTAATAAATTCTTTGATGCCAATAATCCGCCCCGCCTCCAATCTCCGGTTTTGCATACTCCCAAGGTGCTAAATATTTGTATTGATGCCGAAAAACTCCTGCATCTGTGCGGGGAAAAACTCCGGGCAGCGGGGGGAGAAATTTGGGATGAAACAGAATTTATTTCCGCAAAGATTGCCCCAGAACAGGCGACTCTGGAGCTAACTCATCTACCTAGTCAAAATTCCCAGACGGTGACGACTAGATTAATTGTGGATGCTATGGGAACTGCTTCGCCGATCGCTTGGCAGTTAAATGGTGGCAGGGCTTTTGATAGTGTGTGTCCCACGGTGGGCGGGGTGATTAGTAAAGGCTTTGACCCAGAGGTTTGGGATCTAAATTATGGAGATGTCCTGAATAGTCATGGGGATATTTCTCGGGGGCGGCAGTTAATTTGGGAGTTATTTCCCGGAGCAAATGGAGAAATTACGGTTTATCTATTCCATTACCATCAAGTTAATCCCACTAATCCGGGTTCCCTGCTAGAAATGTATGAGGACTTTTTTACAATTCTGCCAGAGTATCGCCGCTGTGATATGGAGAAACTAGAATGGCGTAAGGCAACTTTTGGTTATATTCCGGGACATTTTAGTGTGGGGAGTAGCGATCGCACTGTGGCCTTTGATCGCCTAATTGCCATTGGGGATGCGGCTTCTTTACAATCTCCCCTAGTATTCACTGGCTTCGGTTCCTTAGTGCGGAATTTAGGTCGGCTCACCCATCTTCTAGATACTGCCCTGAAACATAATCTCCTCAAGGCTGCTAACCTAAATCAGATCCGGGCTTACCAAAGTAATACAGCCGTTACATGGCTTTTTTCTAAGGGCATGATGGTTCCCACCGGGTCTTACCTGCCGCCCCAAAGGATTAATTCTATGCTGAATACCTTTTTTGGCATCTTGGCAGACGAGCCACCAGCGATCGCTGATACTTTTATCAAAGACCGCACCAACTGGTTTACCTTTAACCGTTTAGCCATAAAAGCCGCCTTAAAAAACCCCACCTTACTGATCTGGATTTGGCAACTAGCCGGGTTTAGAGATATTCTCCGGTGGCTGGGTAGTTATGTAGACTTCACCCTTGCTGCCTTGGTTGGTTGGCTATTTGCCGGTTGGCTTCCATCCCTAGCTCAAAAATATCAGCCTTGGCTAGAGTCAAAATTACCCGCCCTGTGGTTGCAACTTCTGGCTCAAAGTTATGCTTGGTCTAATGGTTTAGGAAGAAATAAGTCTCCCAGCCCAGAGCCACAAGGCCTAGATCAGAATACCTCCTTACCTCCCTCAGAGATTCCTCGGAGTCTAATCACTGATACCTCCCCTAAGGGTTAGACCTTTTGTCTGAATGAATATAGCCCTTTTCCAGTTCAGGAATTATAGGCAAGAGGCTTAAGCCTCTTGTGATCTAAGGAGAATTGTTTTTGTCTGCTGGAAAACTGCTGTATCTTCCCTACTCCAAAAAGATAAAGAGTCTGCATCAAGCAATTACTCCCATCTATTACTCCGATCGGCAACTATTGTTACAGAGTCTTAAATTTCCTTTAATATTAAACATAATATTGAGCAAATAGTAATTACCGCTTAGGATATTCTGTATATTCTGTATATTCTTCAAGATGAAAGATTCTCTACCGATCGATAGCACAGTCAAAGAGCGGATTCTAGTGGTGGATGACACCCCAGACAATTTGCGACTAATCAAAGCCATGTTAGCTTCCCAAAGCTACCAACTAATTTTGGTGAACAATGGGGCAAAAGCCTTAGAAGAGGTTATGCTCCATCCGCCAGATTTGATCTTGGTAGATGTGATGATGCCAGGAATGGATGGCTATGAAGTAACCCAAAGAATTCGCTCCAGCCCTAAATTGCCCTTTATTCCAATTTTATTAATTACTGCCCATGACAACACCAGTTTGGCTAAAGGGCTAGACCTAGGAGCGGACGATTTTATTCGGAAGCCCGTATCTATGGATGAGTTGACGGCGAGAGTCCGATCCCTCCTCCGCCTAAAACATAGTGTAGATGAACGGGATGCCATTTCTCGGCAACGGGAGGATTTTGTCTCTCGCCTCGCCCATGACCTCCGAACTCCCCTATTAGCGGCAGACCGAATGTTAGATTTGATGCAACAGGGCATTTTAGGAGTATTGACCAAACCCATGCAAGAAGCGATCGTCACCATGATTAGAAGCAATCGCAACCTATTAATCATGGTAAATACCCTTCTAGAGGTTTATCGTCATGAGGCCGGGGCAAAAAATCTCTACTTTGCCGCCTTTGATATTCAAGAACTGATCAAGGAGGTAATCGAGGAACTCCAGCCCTTAGTAATAGGAAAATCTATTTCTTTAGAATATCAACCTCCCGAACCTCCCCTGCCAGAACTTCCGTCTCTGATTATGGGCGATCGCCTAGAAATACATCGAGTCTTGACAAATTTAATTGGTAATGCTATTAAATTCACTGAAGTAGGGAAAATTTCTGTAACTCTGCAATCAACTCAAGACTACCTAAATATTGCAATCCGAGATACTGGCGTAGGTATTAGCTCCGAATCTCAAAAACAAATATTTAATCGTTTTCGGACTGGAAGTCACCGAGCAGCAGGTAGCGGCTTAGGTTTATACCTCTGCAAAAAAATTGTGGATGCCCACCACGGCCAGATCAGCCTCAAATCTACTCTAGGTAAAGGTAGCGTATTCACAGTCTCCTTGCCCGTTGCTAATTTAGAGCTTAATCAAAAATAATATTTGTAATAATAGTTGGGCGAGTAATCTATAGCATTAGTTAGGAAGTATTGGCAATAGTTACAATTAGTGGTAATCTTTATAGCTCAATAATCTCCAAATAAATCCCTCACAATAGAACCACTCTATAAGCACCTTCATGTCAGCCCCGCCCTCTTCTTCACCATCCTCTCCAGACAACTATGTAGAAGATGAAACCTACGAATCTACACCGGTCTATGTCTTAAAGGAACTTCTTGCCCGGTTTCAGCGGGAGCAAAATAAAATTCAAGACCTCTTGTCTTCCTTAGGCTTTGCCCTACGTAGCTTTAATAATCTCAATCAATTTCTAGAAATTATCCCGATGATGGCAGCACGGGTGACAGATGCTGATGGGGGGGCATTATTTCTATTTAGAACTAGTGGACAGGTACGCCTAGAGCAGTTGTATTGCCTAGAAGGCCATAGTTGTGAAGATATTCGGGGGGTATTAGAAACTGTCGCTAACCAAGTTAATGGGACAAATAAGACGACCACCCCGGAAGCTAAAGCGATCGCCCCCACGGAGCTTCTAGACCAACAGATGATAAATGCCTTGGGGGCAGATATCAAATTATTTGGTACAGCTATTTGGGTAAAAAGTGCTGAAGTGGGTAGATTGTACGTTTTTAGCCGGGATCCTTTATATATCTGGACGGGGACAAGGCAGAAGTTATTGCGTTTAGTGGCAGATCAAACAGCCGTAGCGATCGCTACCAATGAACTTACCGTCGAACTCCGCAAAAAAGAAAGACTCGATCGAGAACTAGAAATCGGCGCAGATATCCAACGTCACTTGTTACCCAGTCAATGCCCCGATATCTTGGGGGTAGAATTAGCCGCCCAGTGTGAAACTGCGGGCAGAGTCGGGGGTGATTACTATGATTTTATCCCCGCAAATTATGACCAGTTAGGCAGATCTGGAGAAGGTGGAAGCCACGGGCGCTGGAGCATTGTAATTGGGGATGTCATGGGGAAAGGAGTTCCAGCAGGTTTGATCATGACCATGACCCGGGGAATGCTCCGGGCAGAAGTGCTGAATGGTCACTCCCCTAGAAAGATACTTCAACACCTCAACCGAGTCATGTATGCAGATTTAGACAACTCCCGCCGCTTTGTCACCCTGTTTTAGTCTGAGTATGATCCCCAAACCCGTCTTCTGTCCTACAGTAATGCTGCCCATCATCCCCCCTTGCTCTGGCAAGCTGCCACCAACTCCCTGAGTAAGCTAGAAGGTGGGGGCGGTATGTTAATTGGCTTAGACCGGGATTCCATCTACGAAGAGGCTCAGGTGCAGTTGGCCCTAGGGGATACGATCATGTACTACACCGATGGTTTCACCGATGCGGCTAATTCTGACGGCGATCGCTTTGATGAGGAGCAACTCAGTGACACCTTCCATCAACTTTGTCAGCAATGCTCTTCTCCCCAAGAAATTCTGGAACATTTATTTAACCAAGTGCAACAATTTAGCAACGGCGGTAATGGTAAAGTTGATGAC
>JANMHD010000615.1:0-5089 GCA_031374985.1 Coleofasciculaceae cyanobacterium OTE_70_metabat_329
AAAGAAATATTATCCGCTAAGTCTAGGGCATTTTCTGATTCAAAAATTAAGCCGGTTTCTTGGTGCTTCAAGGCTTCAGGAGAACCACCCGTATCACTAGCAATAATAGTTAATCCTGCCACCATTGCTTCAATTAACCCAATACTAAAAGGCTCGTCAAAACGAGATGGGAGAACCCACACGTTATGAGTTTTATAAAGTTCTTTTAACCCTTGGCGATCGAGTAAACCTGTAAATTTGACTTTGTCTTGTAGTCCTTCTTGATTTATAAATTCCTTGATTAAATCTACAAAATCTGGCGTAAGAGAACCGCCAGCGATCGTAGCAGTGAAATCTACCTCATCTTGATGAAGCAAATACAAAGCTTCTGTTAAAACATCTGTACCTTTGTAGTGCATAACTAACCCAGCATAGGCAATACGTAGTTTATCCCGTGGTGGTAAATCTGGTTGATAAAACTGGTCTACATCTGCCCCTGGATAAATAGTCTGAGCTGTGGTGGTGGGGTAATTCTGTTCCGTAAGTTTATTTTGAATCCAATCACTGACGGTAATATACTGATAGAAATTACTTTTGGGAGCCAAGTCTGGGGGATAACCGGGTTGCCCATTCATCACATAGTGGGCGATCGGTATCCCTGCTGCTAAGATTTGCTCTGCCACTGCCGAACCCAGAAAATCTAAATTTCCCGCCAGACAAACATCTGCTGCAAATAGTTGGAGTTCTTGGGCTAAGGCTTGATAGTTCTGGACTGCGATCGCTGCGCCATAAACCGTTGGATAAGGCACAGCACCCCTATCTCCCCAGTTTCCCCAAAGAGATAAACTCCGCTTAATAGGCATGGGTTCTGATTCGCTTTGATCATAGCCTGTAGTCAAACCTTCCACATTTGCAGTGAGGACTAAAACTTCGTGACCCCGGTGATGGAGACGGCGAGCATAGTCGGCGATCGCCCGTTCATAGCCCCCGACAACTTGGGGCGGAAATAGATTATTAATAACTAAAATTTTGAGCTTTTGCAAAGAGAATAATTTTCCTCAAGATGTGTAGACAATTAAAAAAGTAGAATTTTCATTAATACATTAATATTACATATCTAGGTAAGAGTACAAGGCCTTGCGCCCCTACATCCCATAATTAATCATGTAGTAGATTGCTGTTGTAAATTATAGAGTAACACTTCAATTTCTTCAATAGTTTTAGTCCGACTAAATTCTGCTAAAGCTCTCTGCTGTCCCTGACAAGTTATAGTTTGCCATTTCTCAGGATGAAGGGCAAGAAAAGAAATATTTTCAGCTAAATCTAAAGGGTTTTCTGACTCAAAAATTAACCCATTTTCTTGATGATTGATCGCTTCCGGGGAACCACCAGTATTACTAGCAATAATAGTTAGTCCCGCCACCATTGCCTCTAATAAGCCAATACTAAAAGGTTCATCAAACCGAGAAGGTAACACCCAAATATTGTGGTTTTTATATAGTCCTATTAATTCCTGTTGATTAAGTAAACCAGTGAATTTAATTTTTTCTGATAACCCTTCTGTAGTGAGGAAATATTGGAGGCTTTCTTGAAATTCTGGAGTATGGCAACCGCCAGCGATCGTCGCTGTAAAATCAATCCCCTCCTGATGTAGTAAATATAAAGCTTCGATTAATACATCTGTCCCCTTGAAGGGCATCACTAAGCCAGCGTAAGCAATACGTAGTTTATCATGGGCAGGAATTTGGGGTTGATGAAATTTATCTACCGCAGCACCGGGATAAATTGTTTGGGCAGTCGCAGTAAAATAACCTTTTGATGTCAGGCTATCTTTCACCCAGTTACTAACAGTAATATATTTATATAAAGGACTTTGAGGAGCTAAATCTACAGGATATCCGGGGACTGCATTCATAATATAATGAGCTACAGGAATAGAATAAGCTAACACTTGTTCTAATACCGTTTGTCCTAGATAATCAATATTTCCGACTAGGCAAACATCAGGCTGAAAAAATTGAATTTCTTGGTCTAAGATTTGGTAATTCTGAATAGCGATCGCTGTAGCGTAGGGTTGAGGGTACATGGGAAATCCCGGTTTCGTTAAACTACCCCAAAGAGCTAGGCAACGTTTCACTACCATTGATTCTGGTTCGCTTTGGCTATAGCTAGTAGTTAATCCTTCTACATTAGCGGTGAGGACTAAAACTTCATGACCCCGACGGTGGAGGCGGCGGGCATAGTCTGCGATCGCCCTTTCATAGCCCCCAATCACTTGAGGTGGAAACAAGTTACTGATAACTAAGATTTTGAGCTTGGGCAAAGTTAAATTTCCTCAAAAGAGTTAGATTTACGGCGGCGACAACGCTCTGAGCAGTATTTTACCTCTTCCCAGTTATCTGCCCATTTCTTGCGCCAAGAAAAAGATAGTCCACAGACAGGACAAATTTTACTAGGAAAATCAGACTTTAGACGTTGACGGGGCATAGTTAATTAATCATTATTCTTAGAGGCGCAAGGCTTAGCATCCTATTATTCTTACTTTAGCAAAACCTATCAAACATGAAACTTGCCAGTACTACGCAGGGCATCTAGAAAGGCAAATACCGCAGGAGAATGGAGCGCATTACCCCAAATAGCCGCACCAATAACCCTTTCTAGAGGGACTGGTAGTTTTTTTACTTGGACTTCTTCAGGAATAGGAATTGCTGCTAACCGGGGTAGAATTGCGGCGCCTAAACCTTGGGCCACCATACTGACAATTGTGGAATCTTCTTTAACTACATAGGCAACCCTCAGAGATTGTTCCCACTGCGCCCAGTGATCCCGAACCGCCGAAGTACATTCAGCATAGTTAAACAAGATAAAGGAAAAATTAGCTAAATCTTCCCAAGTAAGTCGATCGGGCAATTCACCTACAGATTTAGGCAGCAACACTACATATTCATCTCTGGAAATTTCCCAAGTATCAAATTCTGACGATCGAGGCAAGGATAATAAACCAATATCTGCATGACCTTCCCGTAAAGCTTGCTCTACTGCTGAGGGATCATCTTCACTGATTTCTAGGCTCACTTGGGGAAATTGCTCATTAAATCGGGCAATCACTGGGGGTAATAAATGAGTGGCAGCACTCCGAAAAGAAGCAATCCGAATTCTACCTCCTTCTAATCCTTTTTCTAAATAGATTTCGTAATCGATACGTTCCCGGATTTGTACCATTTTCCGAGCGTAGGCAATAATTCTTTCTCCTACTAAGGAAGGACGTGCCCCAAATCTTCCCCGTAACAAAAGCGGCACTCCTAATTCTTTTTCTAGGGAAGCGATCGCTCGACTCACCGCCGACTGCGATACTTCTAAACTAAGAGCGGCATTAGAGAAATTTCCTTTCTCTGCTACTGCAATCAGGGTTTCTAGCTGAAAAATATTCATCCGTTCACTATAAGTTGTCTTGTTATTATTTTAATTCGGTTAGCGCATAGATGCTATGCACTAAGGGTTTTGATTCCGGAATAGAGTCAGACTAAGCTGTAGGAAGTAGTGAAATAAAAGTTTACACGACTTAGCTAATTTCATCATTACCAATACTAGTAATCGATATTTTGGCCGATTAGAAAGATTTTGTGAGGAGTATATGTTTGAATTGTTATCCTACGAAAAGTTCCGGGACACCCCCAGCGTCAGATTTTTTGATATTACGATCGCAGCTTCTAATGCTCGTGACTTGGTATATCACGAAGGTCCAGCCATTAGTCCTAACAATACTTCTGAGGACGCTTGGCAATTCTATCTACATCCAAATCAAGAAGATAACCTACTCTCTCTGAAAGGAGGACGAACTTTCTTTCTAATTAATTTTGCTTGGGAAGTCCCTTTTCATATTGTCCGCTTAGAAGCTAATGGTAAAATCCTCCGCATTCCCCCAAATACATTTCACCGTTCCATCTCTGACCCCGATGGTTCCTTGGTCTTAAATCAAGCAGTACGGAATGCTATAGCTACAGTGAGTAGTGAATTCCGGGTCTATAATAGTGCAGAAATTCCCCGGCTCCAACGTCTGATTGCTGAGAAGATGGATATGGGGAAACCAGAGGAAAAACAAATTCTCCGGCGTTATATCGATCGTAATAACCATCTAACCAACAATCCCAAAAACACCGACCCTGGCTACAACTATTCCCCCACCAGCAACGCTGCCTAGTTTGCAATTCTCCATACCCCAAGTAGTTTTCGTCTTACATCTTAGATCGGCGACGATGCCAGGGAAACAAGTTGCCGTATTCCAATCAATTGAGCAACTTGCAAAGCTGAAGTAATTGCCCCTTCATGCAGACCATCACCAAGATATGCCCCTGCATGATAGGTATTATTTTCACCGTTGGTGGCAACTACTTCATCTCGGTATTGAAAAGACTTTGTAGTATATAGGGGCGTATGATGTTTTTGAATATGAATAATCTTACTTCTAGTAATCAAATCTTCTAATTGGTAGGATAGAAAGTATTTTTGGGATGATAAAATACTACAAAGCTGATTTAGGTAACTGTTATAGCCCCAGCTATTATTTGTTTGGAAGAAATCAAATTCTGAAGGATTTTGAATCTTAAAAGGATCGTACAAAGAACTATCCCGATGCACGATGCTGTTAATATGATTCGCTTGCCAAGCAGAAAACCGCTTAACTTCTGCCTCTGTGGGGTCTCCCAAGAGTGCCATTACCTGATCAGGAGGTGTGGCAAATATGACTTTATCAAACTCCTGAACTTCCTTTGTTAAGTGCCGAATTTGCACCCTATCTGCATCTCTAGAAATGCAATCGATCTCCGCCCCCAGCACCACCTCTCCCTTAAATCTTGCTAAGATTTTTTCTATATAAGAATATACCCCTCCTTTAATCTTCACCCAATTGACGGAAATGTAATCTCTTAACATGGGCAGTGCTAATTCTGCGGGAAAATCCTCGATCGCTTCCAAGGGCATAGAGTAGCTATACATGACCAGCAATTTTATCCATGTATTACGCATACATTTGTTTTGTAAGTATTGGGAAAGGGGTTGATTAGAAAAATCCTGTACATCTGCAAATTTTGTTCTGAACCACAAACCCGCC
>JANMHD010000042.1:0-5097 GCA_031374985.1 Coleofasciculaceae cyanobacterium OTE_70_metabat_329
GATGAATACCCGTAATCCAAGAAATTCCTAACCCGTGATAACCCACTCCCCAGAGGCAACCATAGGCGATCATTGCTCGTAAAGAAATCGGTGATTTTTTAACTAAAAAAGATTTAAGAGATAATTTTTTGGTAGTAAGAATATCCGCCAAATCGCCACCTAGTAATACCACCAACCAGAGGGGAATCATCGCTACCCACGCCAGATACCAAGCACCTACCGGGGCTGGCGTACAGCCCATAATCATTCCTCCCCCCAAAACTAGCAAAAATGGATAGAAGTCATGAATTTTCTGAGAAAATATTTTCATAAGCAATGGGTTATAGGGGATGAAAATCTTCATCAGTTTTACCCCGGCTCCGCCGAGCTTGCATGGCTTTCTCTAATTTTTCTAATAAGCCCGGTGCCTGTTCTTGCAATTGTAGTAATAATCTTTCCCCTTCTTCTACATCACCGGGATCTTCACCAGTTTCCATGACTGCTTTCAAACGGGGCATGGCAATTTCATCCACAATTTGAACTAATCCTCGTAAGCACCGATTAAATTGCTTCTCTGTCAGGGGGGCATCTTCAAGGGGAAATTCAATGATCGCCCGGATTTCTCCATCCGTAGGATCATATTCCCATTGCAGCATCTTAGTTTCCCAAGAAATACTTAGCATGGTTTGTAAAATCATTTCTTTGTGGGGATGATTAATCACATCAGAAAGCACTTGGGGGGCAAATAATTTGAAAAATTCCCCATCTTCATCTAATTGAATCACAATCAGAAAGTTTTCCACATGGTCAGTTTGTACCCCCGTGATGATGCGATCGGACTCTTCTTCGATCCGATACTTCCACTCTTGTTTGTCTAAATAATGAGCAATTTGCTCTAATGTCGTTGCCATAGGGAGCCTGTCCTTGCTTAATTCCAGTTTTTACCCCTGAATTATGTTTATCTATTTTACGTTGAATTAGGCTATTATATTAAATGTACTTCAGCGGAACTGGCGGAATTGGTAGACGCGCAAGATTCAGGTTTTTGTGTCCGCAAGGACTTCGGGGTTCAAGTCCCCGGTTCCGCATTTGTTAGCATTTTTTACTAACGGTATTAAAAAAGTCAGAATTTCCCTTTTGTCAGCCTTGTGTTAATCTCTAGTCGCAATAATCCTTTAGTCAAGAATTTCCGCCAACTCCATACCCCCAAGGGCAGACGAGAGGCGGGCTTATTTTTGTTGGAGGGAACCCATTTATTGATCGAGGCTTGTGAGGTAAATTACCCTCTAGAGACTATCTGTGCCACTCCTGAATGGCTGGAACGCCATGACAATCTATGGGCGAAAGCGATTAGTTTAGCCACAAGGGTGGAGCTGGTGACAGCTGAAGTTTTGCAAGTGATGGCAACTACGGTGCAACCTGATGGGGTGGTGGCTACAGCTATTAGTCAGGGGGAAATAAAGTTACCATTAACGAAAATTCCTCCAGACTTTCTAGGAATTGCTGGAGAAAGGCTCCAAGACCCCGGTAATGTAGGTACAATGATCCGCACGGCGGTAGCTACAGGAGTGCAGGGTTTATGGTTGAGTCGGGATAGTGTGGATGGGGAGAATCCTAAGGTATTACGGGCATCGGCAGGACAGTGGTTTCGGTTGCCGATCGTGACAGCCCCGGACTTGGGGGAGGTAGTTCGATCGCTCCAAGCTCAAGGGGTACAAGTTATTGCCACAAATCCTAGAACGGAGTTGACCTACTGGCAGGTAGATTTCACCGTCCCGACTTTAATTCTTTTGGGTAATGAAGGGGCTGGTCTATCAGCAGATTTACTAGCTCTCGCCGATCGACAAGTGCAAATTCCCCTTCTGGGTGGTGTGGAATCCCTTAATGTAGCTATTTCCAGTGCTGTTATGCTCTACGAAGCTCAACGCCAGCGACACTTCACTTCGGCTTTGCTCAGTGACCATAGCTTTGCTCAGTGAAATTAGACTATAGTTCGGTGAAATTAGATTATGGTTCAGTGAGCGTAGTCGAACCAAACCGGGAATTGAGGGGGATCAAAGTTAATTAGGATTGATTCCCAATTCTCGCATTTTTGCTTGGAGGGCTTGCAGTTGAGCGATCGCCTCTTCTGCCCTTTGTCTTTCTAACTCTGCCTGTTCAGTTCCCCATAGTAATAAATTCTCCGCCTCATCCCACCAGCGTAGCCAGTGCATAGTAATCCCTAATCTTGTCCCGTGCCAAATTCCTAAGAACAAATTAAGTTCTGGAATCCAATACCTACCTTCGGAGTTGGGAGTTTGCAAGCTATACCGACCATCCCGCAGAAAACGAGCCTCTAGAGTCAGAGTAATTGGGTCAAAAATTATGTAAGTAGGAACTTGAAGGATAGTTTCGTAAAAATACATTTTTCCGTAGGGGGGACTGGAGCGTACAGAATATTCGCTGCCCTCGGTTTCCGAGAGGAATTCCATTACTACTGCCACTGGATCTCCTTGGAGATTAGGGGTATAACTGCGGCGACTTCCGGCATTGGGAACGGGGAGTACATGGGGAACATACACCCAGTCGGGGGCTTTGATCACAGTTTCTTGATTGACCATCGCCACCACACCAAAGTCAGTAGCAATAATCATATCTGGTTGAATACGTCCGACTGTTCCTAGAGCATCATTGAGGGCAGCGGCTAGATGGGGTTGTTGAATATTATCTACAGGATCATCGGGTAAGACAAAATCATTGGGCAGGGCGACCCAAGTTACAACTAGTTCGGGGGTTTTAGCTACCATAAGATTTACCAGAGGAGGAAATTAGATTAGTTACAAACTAAAAAACTAGCCAAGATGCGCCCTCTCACACCAGTAGCAGTGGTAACATCATCAAAATATCCCAGGGATTGGTTATAGGTGACGATCGCTCCATCAGCTACACTATCGATAGTATAGCCAGAGTTTAAGGCGTGGAGATTAACTGCTCCGCCCCCATCAAGGGTTCTCACTTGCATTGTGCCATTAAGCTGGGAGGCTCCGGCTGGGCTGGGAAGAAGAAAGCGATCGGCAACCCATCCAGTTGCGCCTCCGGGCAGGGTAACTTCTGACCAATCTCCCCGCCCAGCATGAAGGTTGAACAACACTTCTGTGCCACTTGGCAGAACCTTAATTAAATCACTATCATTATTTGGACTACTCCAGATATTAATAAAATTAGCCTCACTATTTCCTACAATCCGAAATGCAGATTCACAAAGGCGATCGCGAGTTTGGGCTTTGGCTGGTAGTGGCAAAACTAAGGAATCAAAAATAAAGCTGGACAACAATAAAGGTAGCAGTAAGAGTTTGACGAAGTTATCGGCGAGGGCTTCTGGATTAATAAGCATAGAATTCACCAAGGTGTTGATTATTTAACTTGGACTCCTTTCCAGAAGGCAATATAGCCAGCGATATTTTTGGCTGCATCCTTGGGGGTGGGGTAGTACCAAGCAGCATTGGGATTTTCTTCACCATTAACTGTGATCGTGTAATAGCTGGCTACTCCTTTCCAGCCGCAGGTAGTGTGGTGGGTGCTGTCTTGAAAATATTCGGGTTTGATGCTGTCTGCCGGGAAGTATTGATTACCCTCCACCACGATCGTACTATTACTTTCTGCCAGTGTTACTCCATTCCAAGTAGCTTTAGCCATGATTTTCTTTTCCTTAGTTAATTGTTTTTCTTGATTATCTTTTAATTTTAGCTAATTATGCTGTCTATTTCCTGACTATTTCTTGAACACAATCGGGATATCGATTAAAAATTCCGTTCCTTGACCCGCCTCAGATGAACATTGAATCTTACCCTTATGTTTATCAACGATAATTTGATAACTGATGGATAGTCCTATCCCTGTACCTTCCCCCACAGGCTTAGTGGTGAAAAAAGGATCAAAAATCTTGGTTTTTACTGATTCAGGCATTCCACAGCCATTGTCTTTAATGCTAATTTGTACGAAATTACTAGGGATTTTTCTAGTAGAGATAGTGATAGTTGGAGGTACTTCACTAGTAGAGAAATAGCCATCATAGTCTAGGGTTTGTAGAGCATCGATCGCATTACTAAGTAAATTCATAAATACTTGATTAAGCTGCCCGGCATAGCAATCTACTAGAGGAAGATCACCGTAATGCTTACTGATTTGAATTTTTTGATGCTCGGATTTATTTTTAATTCGATGTTGTAATAATAGTAAGGTACTATTAATGCCTTCATGGATATCTATGGGCTTCATATCTGCTTCATCAAGCCGGGAAAAATTCCTTAAGGTCAGAACAATTTGGCGAATCCGCTCTGCTCCTAATTTCATTGAATGTAATACCTTGGGGAAGTCTTCTTGCAAAAAATTTAGATCGATCGCCTCAATAAATTCTTCAATCTCCGGATCGGCTGGTAGCCCTTGGTTTCTTGCCCAAGCTTGATAGCGATCGACTAATTCTAGTAAGTCTTGGCTGTAGGTTAAAGAATGAGTCAGGTTACCATAAATAAAATTGACAGGGTTATTAATTTCGTGGGCTACTCCCGCCACTAATTGCCCCAAGCTCGACATTTTTTCAGTCTGAACTAACTGAGATTGAGTACTTTGTAAATTTTGCAGAGTATTTTCTAATTCTTTTGCTTGGGCAGTTGCTTGTTGGGTTAGGTATTCCTGTTCATTCAAACTTTCTTGAATCCGAATTTCTGCATATTTACGGTCTGTAATATCTCGGAGAATGGCAATATATTCTTGGGTGCGATCGGATTGATTAAAGTATTTTGATATGGCTATTTCTACCACACAGGGTATTTTTATGGAATTATTTTCAACATTAAAATGATATTTATTTTTGAGGGTTTTCTCGCTCAGATTGTCCCAAAGAGTAGTATCTTCCCCAATATCTTCTAAAAAGAAGCTGAGGGGTTTTTCTGAAATTTCTGCTGCTTCTAGCTCAAATAGCAATTCAGCCGCAGGATTTACTTTGCAAATTTCTCCTTTATCATTAATAATCAACATGGCATCTAAAGCAGCAATAAATAAATGTTCAGCTCGTTGCTTTGCTTCTTCCATTGCTAGTACTTCTGGTAGACTAGTCCACCCAGCGATCGCAATCCCTAA
>JANMHD010000057.1:0-2317 GCA_031374985.1 Coleofasciculaceae cyanobacterium OTE_70_metabat_329
GCCTTCCCCAAGGGGACCACCCTGGTGAGGACAGCGATTATCTAAAGCTCCATACTGACCGTTGTAATGAGTCAGGGCAAGACTTTTATGCCCAGCTACAACTGTTTTGACTCGACTTTCTGGCAGTTCATCGAGGTTAGCAACTCGAAACCATTGGACGCTATCAGGTGCGATCGTAGTCATGATTGTACTTCTCAGGAATAGGGATATTAATCAAAGGTTAAAGAGGGGAAATTTAAAACATTTCATCATGTCTACGGAATACCTGCGGAGATAGGATTAATTGCAGGGGAAATCTTAACCTGATCGTTACCTTTTGTGTTCTGGACTATTAAAATCAGTTTGACAACCAGCATTCCAAGCATCTGGTTGATTACCATGGGCTGGAATACCTCCATTATCCTTGAGCAGTCTAGCCATATGCATACAGTTCCAAGCTAGGAAGGTGGTATTTCGATTGGTAAAATCATTCTCCGGCCCTCCAGAACCGGGGTCTAAATAGGATGGACCGGGACCAACTTCTCCCAACCACCCAGCATCAACTTGGGGAGGAATAGTATAGCCAATATGAGACAGCGAAAATAGGATATTCATCGCACAATGCTTTATACCATCTTCGTTCCCGGTGATTAATGTCGCGCCCACTTTGCCATAGTCACGATACTGACCTTTTTCGTTGAGAATATGAGTATAACCATACATCCGTTCCAGCACTCGGTTACAAACTGAGCTTTTCTCGCCGAGCCAAACAGAAGTACACAGAACCAAAATATCGGTCGCATCAATTTCTTTTTGGATTTGGGGCCAATCGTCCCTGTCCCATTCATCAGTTTGAGACATATCCATACCTAAACCGGCGGGGATTTCATAGTCAACGGGACGAATTACCTTGGTTTGAACGCCATTGGCTTCAAAAATTGCCTTAGCAATGTTGATCACTCCTTGGGTATGGGATAAAACTGGGGTTCGATTAAGGGTGCAATTCAGGAAAAGTACTTTCAAATCATCATATTTCGCTGGGGCAGTTTTACATTGCTGCTCGGTAAGCTTAATCAGTTGTTCCGACATGGGGGTAGAATCTTGGTTAACTTGCATAGCCTTTTCCTAATGGTTAATCAATACTTCGGATGATTTTAGAGTTTAAAGGAAAAAAGCCATTCATAGTTTAAGGAGAAGTTATTGAACCGAGAAGGTGGCAGAAAGTCCTAGGTTTTCTTTAGTCCGCAAGGTTGGACTTTGTTCTTGTAGAGGATGTTTTAACTACCAGAAGCTTTTAAAACATCCTCTGAAATGGTAAGGGATCGGTAATGGCTGATTGTGTTAGATTGAGAAAAGTAAAGTTCTTGTATAATTTCACGATTTAACTACAAAAGAATGATCGCTCTTGGGCAAAATTTAACCATAATCCTATGTCACCAACCACTCTGCTTTCCCGACAATTACCGAGTTTAAGCTATACCTCCACCCCCGATCGCTTCGATGAAACTTGGTCGGCTCCCCTGTCTACTCTTTTGGGTTTGGGACGGGCAGCGGGGGCGGATCTAGTGGAATTTTTCCTAGAGCGGACGAACTATATTAACTGCCTCGCTGAAGATGATGCCATTACCAGCATTACTCCTAGTTTAGCGATCGGCGCAGGAGTGCGGGTGTTTCGCAAACAGGCAGATTGTTATGTCAGCACCAATGATTTATCCTTTTCTGGCTTGAAAACTGCTCTCGAAAAAGCCCTCTCAATCTTGGGTTTAACCTTGCCCAGTGCCACTTCTTTCATCCCTGAGATCAACCTCGAAATGTTCCGGGACTATGCCACCAAAAAAAATAAAGACCTGTGGTTGCCCCAAGCAAGCTCCATGAGCGAAATTAGCCAAGTTTTACTCGCAGCTAATGATGACATCCAAAAGAAAGCCACACACATTCAATCCCGGCGGGCAGTGTATTTCCGGGACTGGCAGGAAATTTTAGTGGCGGCTTCCGATGGCACCTTTGCGAGGGATATTCGCTTAACTCAATCCGTTGGCTATAGCTTGTTGTGTGCCGATGCTGATCGTCGTTCCTCCATTAGTAAGCGGGTCGGAGATACCAGCAATCCCGGTTTCCTTGGTGCTTGGGACTATCAGGAAGATGCTAGTGAAGTGGCCGAATCTGCGGGTAAAATGCTCTACGCTGACTATGTGGAATCGGGAACCTATCCGGTAATTATGTCCAATGCCTTTGGGGGAGTAATTTTCCATGAAGCCTGTGGCCACTTGCTAGAAACTACCCAAATTGAACGGCAGACTACACCTTTTGCAGATAAAAAAGGCGAAAAAATTGCCCA
>JANMHD010000059.1:0-8966 GCA_031374985.1 Coleofasciculaceae cyanobacterium OTE_70_metabat_329
ATAATGCCTAAAACCCAAAATAATAAACCACCAAAATCTAAACCAGAAAAGCAACCTAAACAGCCTAAACTAAAAGATCAGGGGCAGGGGAATTTTTTTGATGCCTTGGTTTTATTATTACCCTCTGGTTTATGGTTAACTCTGTTGCTAATATTGCCAACTTTTGTGATCTTCCAGTTGAGTTTAGTCCCGAATATTAAGCCGGGAATGATCGTGGAGCCGAGCGGTATTGATAATTATTTAACTGCTTTTAAAGATGTATATTTACGGGTAATTTTGCGATCGTTCCTCCTCGCCATCGGGACAACTCTAAGCTGTTTAATTTTAGGATTTCCGGTTGCTTATTGGCTCGGTCAGATGCTGCCCAGGGGATGGCGAAATTTATTTTTGCTAGCATTTATTTTGCCCCTGTGGACTTCTTCTTTGCTGCGTTCCTATGCTTGGATTTCTATCCTGCGCCCAACGGGATTATTAAATTCTGTTCTAGGGTATCTTGACCTGCCGCCGATGCAATTGTTGAACCAAACGGCGGCAGTATTAATTGGGATGACCTATAGTTATTTACCTTTTATGGTGCTGATTCTCTATGCCGCTATTGAAAAGTTGGATCTCCGGGTTTTAGAGGCAGCGGCAGATTTGGGGGCAAAACCATCGGTGATTTTCTCAAAAATTACTATTCCTCAAACTATGCCGGGAATCCTAGCTGGGTGTTTGGTAGTATTTATTGGCTGTCTAGGAGATTTTGTAGACCCTGAATTATTAGGTGGAGCTTCAAGCATGACGGTGGCAAGATTAATCTATAACCAGTTTTTGGGAGCAACTCAAAATTGGGGCTTTGGTTCTGCCTTAAGTATGCTCTTAATTATTACTGTTAGTATAGCGATCGCACTTTTGCTCAAGTATGGTGATAAATCTGCGACGGAAACCTAGAACTCAACTTAAATAAACTACTTGCTTAACTTGAGTAAAACGATCCCCCTAAATCCCCCTTAAAAAGGGGGACTTAAAATTCAAAGATGAATTATGAAGCCTTCCAAAATTCTCGTTACTGGTTGAGAAAGTTCCAGAAATTTCTGAAGTTTCTCAGGAAATTAATACCCGTTTTAGGGTTGATTTTAATTATCTGGTTAGGGATCAATTGGTGGCGCTTACAAAATGCTGCATCAGGAAAGGTTGATGCTTTCTTGGTTTTGGGGGGCGGGATTTATCGAGAAATTTATGCTGCCCAAGTGGCGATCGCTAACCCCACTATCCCAATTTTAATTTCCCAAGGCTCGGCAGATCCCTGTATTTGGATGATGTTCCAACTCCAGCAAGCACCAATGGAAAAAATCTGGCTAGAAAAATGCGCTCGATCGACCTTTGATAATTTTTACTTCAGCATTCCGACTCTAAAACAATGGAGGGTCCATAAAATAAAACTAATTACTTCCCAAAGTCATACTCCTAGAGCTTTATGGATGGCGAAAATTCTTCTTGGCTCCCAAGGGATTTGGGTAGAGCCGGAGATTATTCCTGATGTGGTAGCACCGGGAAATAAGGAAGAAAATTGGAAGACGGCGATCGATCTAGGCAGGAGTGTGGGCTGGGCAGTGCTGAGTCAGTTCTATCATCCCCTCTGTGAAGAAATCATTCCCCTGAAGGAGGTGAAATTTACTGACTGGCAAGAAATGGGATTTCGGTGCGAACGTCGTAAAAATGGGTTATGATTAGATGCACAATTTTTATGATTTACGACTTATTTAAGAGGCATAATGGCTAAGAAAAGTATGATTGAGCGCGAAAAGAAGCGCCAAGCTCTAGTAGATAAATATGCTGAAACCAGAGCAGACTTGAAAGATCAGTTTGAACAAGCAACTTCTCAACGGGAAAGATTGGCTATTCATCGGCAAATTCAACAACTCCCCCGCAACAGCGCCCCTACCCGCTTACGGAACCGCTGCTGGGTTACTGGTAGACCCCGGGGCTTCTACCGAGATTTTGGGCTATCCCGCCATGTGATGCGAGAATGGGCGCACAAGGGATTATTACCCGGTGTGGTTAAGTCTAGCTGGTAATCGATCGTCCCTCTCACCTCTAAAGGGGGATAAATTTTTCTTTAAGGGGTTGACAAATAAATCAAAGGCAACTAATATTAATTTGTGTGAGGAGCGAACCAGTTAGAGAACCGAGACGAAACACGGCAAGTCGTCGGTTCTCTTTCTGATTTTCGTTATTTCCAGCGTTTCTGCCATTGCTTAGTGGGTTCAAGAGTTGAGGATAACTGTTCTTGTTGACGGCGTTTAATGATGGTATCTGCGTCATCTCTCAAATTGGCATCCCGGTAAGGAATAGCAGCACGAGTGGAGAGATATTCTATTTCAGCTTTGGTCAAAGGGGGAAAATCTAGGGTTGCCGCACTGGCGATCGTTCCCGGACTTTTTCTACCCACATTAGGAGTAGAAGCAATATTTAATCCGGCCATAATCAAGGCTTGACGTACAGCCCCGGCACAAGAATAGGTAAGGAGTTTTCCTTGGGGTTTTAGATATCGAGCCACCAATTCTATAAATTCTACCGTCCATAGTTGAGGACATTTGGGGGGAGAAAAAGGATCAAGAAAAATCACGTCTGCTTGCCAATCTACGGGTATTTTTTGCAAAGTACGGCGGGCATCTCCGAGATTAAGTCTAGCCCGGAACTGGGGTGTATCAACTTCTAGATGGTTAGCCAATGTAGTTAGATGCTCCTGCACTAGGGAGGAATAGCTAGAGAGAAAATCAAGGGCGGCAAGGGGAATAGACCCATCTAGTTCTAGAGCCAACAATTCAACTCGACACAGGGGGTTAACTGCCCACACCGTCTCTAGAGCGGCAGCACTGTTGTAGCCCAAACCATAGCATACATCAAGAATAGTTAACTCGTCTCTCTGGTGAGCGATCGCCTGTAGCCCCGAGGGAAGGACAAACTTTTGCTCTGCTTCTTGCCTTGCCCCAGAACTACTATGGAAAGTTTCAGTAAACTCTGATGAAAAAAAAGTAACAGAACCATCAGCAGTAGTTTGAGGTTCCCAAGATGTACTCATTGATACTTAGTAAATATGTATAAATTTCGATTTTTGAGACAATTATGGTAATTAGTGATAGAAGCACAGATAAATGTACTTCTCCTTTGCTATTTTGGATCACATGTTTATATTAATGCTAATCTGCCCTAATGGTTTTCAACTTTCTGCGCCGAATTCCTCTTTCTAGAGCTATTAGTCTCCCTTTTTTGTTACAGGCTATGGTAGCTGTAGGTTTAACAGGATACCTTTCTTTTCAGTCTGGACAACAGGAAGTTGATAAAATTGCTAGTCAACGACGGCAAGAAAATAGTTTGCGGATGAATATTTACCTGCATCAATATCTCAGCCAACTATTGCTAGTTAATCAAATTAATAGAGATGCCCTAGCAATGGGGGAGATTGCTCCCAAGAACCTAGACCAAGTAGAGCAGAAACTTACTTCTCAGTTAAGGCAATTCAAAGATATTAATGCATTTGTTTTTAGTAGTCCTCAGGGAGATATGATTGTTGCCTTGAGAACGGATACTAATGAAGTAGATCGATCGCCCTCCTTAAGAATTTTGAGATCAGATAAAGACCAGCCCAATACAATTTACGATACTATCTTGGATGACCAAGGTAACAAAATTAAGCAGTTCCGAACTTTTCTACAAAAGCCTCTTTCCGATATGCCTTGGTATCAATTAGCTATTCAGACAGCTAGACCAAATTGGATTAGAGATTTTACTCTGGGTACGGGAGAAAACTTTACTCTTACAGTTGGTTATCCTGTGTATAGCCAAACTCCGAGAGAGTTTTTAGGTCTATTTGCTGTGGGCTTAGATAAAGATTTCTTCGATAGATTTTTTAGTAGTTTAGAGATAGGAAAATCAGGGCGAGTATTTATCATGGAGGGTAATGGCAGACTAGTTGCCTGTTCCCATAATTGTGCAGTTTCTCAAGTTATGTCGGTGCAGCAAAGTGAAGACGATCTAATTCGGGAAACCGGAATTTATATTCAAGAGCATCAACAAGATTTTTCTAAACTTAGAAATAATACTCCTCTCAAACATAAGATAGAAATTACTATTAAGGGGCAGAAACAATTTATTCAAGTTGATTCTATTCAAGATATTTCCGGCTTAGATTGGTTAACTGTAGTAGTAATTCCAGAGTCGGAGTTTATGCTACAGATTCAAGCTAATAACTGGAAAACTTTAATGTTTTGTCTGCTTTCCTTGGGGTTATCTACTATAATAATTTTCCTTGATGTTCGCTGGAGAAATAAGCTAACCAAGAAACTCGATCAGGGAATAAATAATGCAAGTAATGAGAATAGTAGTATAGCAAAAGAAAATATTAATAGAGGATGGCTACATCAAACTGTTAGACAGCGATTTGATGAAGTGGCACGGTTAGCTGATAATTTTCATCTGATGGCCACTACCCTAGAAGATAATTTTACAGAATTATATAATATGAATGCTGACCTGACTAGAAGTACAGTTAATCTTTCAGAATATAGTCAGACTCTAGAGGAGAAAGTTCGGGAAAGAACTCAGGCTTTATCCCAAAGTCAGGAGCGACTTCAGTATTTACTTACTTTTAGTCCGGTAGTAATTTTTAGCAGAAATTTAGATCTACAAACTACCTTTGTTAGTAATAATCTTAAGGTAATTACTGGCTATACTCCAGAAAAGTTTATGGCGACAAAAGATTTCTGGATATCCCGTGTCCATCCAGAAGATCGAGGCGGTATTTTAGCCAGTTATCAAACACTATTTCATCATGATGACTACCATGCTTATGAGTACCGTTTTCTTTGCGCTGATGAGAATTATCGCTGGTTTTATAACCAATTAAGACTAATTCGTCAGGATGGGGAACCCTTAGAGATTGTAGAATATTGCTTAGATATTAATGAACAACAAGCAGCACTTCAAGAGCGTCAACAGGTAGAAATAGAACTGGAAAATCAACGATCGTTCCTGCGGCAAATTTTTGATGTAGTTCCTAATGGTATTTTTGTTAAAGATACAAATGGTTGTTTTGTCACTATTAATCAAGCGGGGTCTGCTATTTTTGGAGTAGAGATAGCGGAAATGATGGGTCGTCGAGAAAATGAATTTATTGCTATGCCTCCAGAACAAATGGAGACGTACTTAGTCAATAATCGTCGGGTGATGGAGACTGGGCAACGCCAAATTTATCCTAGTCAGATGATCGTAAATAGGCAGGGAGAACTCCGTT
The DNA here is from genome assembly GCA_031374985.1 of Coleofasciculaceae cyanobacterium OTE_70_metabat_329. Taxonomy (GTDB): domain Bacteria; phylum Cyanobacteriota; class Cyanobacteriia; order Cyanobacteriales; family JAAUUE01; genus JAAUUE01. The sequence continues at coordinate 5,276 of JANMHD010000059.1, forward strand.
GGTATAAAACTATTGTTGAGCCTTTTGTAGATATTCAAGGTGTCTTAAAAGGGGTAATTGGTTCTGCTATGGATATCACTGATATTAAGCAAGCAGAAATTGAGTTGCAAACTGCTAAAGAAGCTGCCGAAGCTGCTAACCGAGCAAAGAGTACTTTTTTAGCTAATATGAGTCATGAATTACGAACTCCTTTGAATGCAATTTTGGGTTTCACTCAGGTTATGGAAGGCGATCGCTTCCTCAATCCAGAGCATCAAGAGTACCTAGGAATTATTAATCGGGCAGGAAAACATTTATTAGAACTCATTAATGATGTGTTAGAAATGTCCAAAATAGAAGCTGGACAAACTACACTCCAATTAGAAGCTTGTGATCTCTATTTATTGCTAAAAAGTTTAGAGGAAATATTCCGCCTCAAGGCAAATTCCCAAGGCTTAGAATTAATTTTTCAGGTGGCACCGGGAGTCCCTCATTATATAGAAACTGATGAACGCAAACTCCGGCAGGTGTTGTTAAATATTGTGGGGAATGCTCTGAAATTTACCCCTGTGGGGCAAGTTAGTCTGGCGATTAATTGGATAGAAAGCTTACCAGATGAAGTAATAGATCAAGCAACTTTAGAGGCAGCGATCGTTAACTCCAAATTAAACTCCAGCTTAGAAATTCTAGACAACTTAAGAGATAAAGGTCTAAAAAAAATATTCTATTTAATATTTACAATTACAGATACAGGTACTGGAATTGACCTAGAAGAAATACCTTTGCTATTTACACCCTTTATGCAAACTATGAGTGGTTATAAGTCTCAACAAGGAACAGGTTTGGGCTTGGCCATTAGTCGGAAGTTTGTTCAACTGTTGGGGGGTAATATTTGGGTGCAAAGTACAGTGGGTCAAGGTACAGTATTTACTTTTTATATTCCTTGTTCTTCTCTAGATCAAGAAATATTTCCTCTCAATCAAATTAATCAAACAGAAGCCCTAGTAATTAATTCAGACCCGGTTAGTCTTGCCCCCATCCCTAGACTTGGAGATTTGGCTGTCGATCGACCAAAATATCGGGTTTTAGTAGTAGATGACGATGCTGATAGCCGCCGATTATTAGTTGACATCCTAACAAACCAAGGATTTACTGTCCGGGAGGCAGAAAATGGAGAAGTTGCTCGGCAATTATGGCAGAGTTGGCATCCCCAGTTAATCTGGATGGATTTACAAATGCCCCTCATGGATGGCTACACCGCAACTCGATGGATTCGAGAACAGGAAAAACTACAACAGCAAGATGCCTCCCTAGATTTTATTCCGACAATCATTATTGCCATAACCGCTAATGTGTTAGAGAGCGATCGCCAGAATGTTTTAGCTGCTGGCTGTAATGACTGTGTTTATAAACCCTTTAGGGAAGACTTCCTACTCCAAAAAATTGCTGAACACTTAGCTGAACAAATGTTCTGATGATAAAATATTAAAACTACTCCAAGAGATTCCGCCAACTTATTTCGCCGTTGTCGAGGTTTTAGCAGGGCTAAGTAAAAGTTTCCAGTTTCAAGAAATTATTGAACTAATCAAACAGGGTTTAGGATGAATAATCAATTAGGAGAAAGCTCTCCTCCAGATATCCTGCTGGTTGACGATACTCTCAATAACCTTAAAGTGTTATCTAGAGTTTTGACAGTCCAAGGATACCAGGTTCGTAAAGCTCTTAGTGGGAAGATGGCAATTCAAGCTTGCCAAATGATTCCTCCAGATTTGATTCTTTTGGATATCCTAATGCCAGATATGGACGGCTATACTGTCTGTCAACAACTCAAGGCTGATAAAAATACTTGTGGAGTTCCAGTAATCTTTATTAGTGCCCTTGATGCAGGGTTTGATAAGGTTAAAGCCTTCGATGTGGGTGGTGTGGACTATATTACTAAACCTTTTCAGGTAGAAGAAGTTTTAGCGAGGGTGAAACATCAACTAACAATTCAGCAATTACAAAGAGATCTAAAACAATTGAATCAAAGACTAATTCAGTCTAATGAAGAGCTAGAACAGTTCGCCTATGCTGCCTCCCACGATTTACAATCTCCCCTCCAATCAATTCTTGGCTATACCAGTATTATCAACCTGAAACATAAAGATACTCTGCAACCCGAAGTATTCCAATATGTCCAAAAGATTAGTAAGGCGGGCTTACGAATGAAACAATTAATTCAAGATATTTTGGGCTATTCTCGTTTGGGGACAGGGCAAAATGAAATAGTTCCAGTGAATTGTCAAGGGATTTTGGAGGAGGTTCTAGAAAATTTGCAAGGGGAAATAGCTGCCTGTGGGGCCGTAATTAAGGCGGCGGATCTGCCAATGGTAGTAGGCGATCGCTCCCAACTCCTCCAACTTTGGCAAAACTTGATCAGCAATGGAATTAAATTTTGTAATCCCCAAACCCCGCCTCTAGTAGAGATTAAATTCGATCGAGAAAAATCTTCTGGTTATTGGTGCTTTAGTATCCAAGATAATGGTATTGGGATTGATGCTAAATATTTTCACCGAGTATTTGAAGTATTTCAACGTCTCCACACTTACCAAGAATATCCCGGTACAGGCATTGGCATGGCAACCTGCAAAAAAATTGTGGAGCGCTACGGTGGGCGGATTTGGCTAGAATCTACCCTAGGGGAAGGAACAACTTTTCACTTTACCCTGCCCGGAGATTAAAAACTAAGAAGTGTCTGGCGGTTGAAACCGCAGCTACAAGAACAAAGTCCGCCGTCGTGGACTAAGAGAAATCTAGGACTTTCTGCAACCTGCGCACCATCCAGGTTTTGCTCCTGTAGCTGCGACTTTAGTCGCCAAGCTACCTTTTCAGACATCCTCTAAGTTCTGTGGCTCATTCATCGTTGTCATGCGTTGAGGATCAAATTGAGGATTAGGTATGTTCACTACTTTTGCCCAAGTATTATAGACTTCTGATAAGAGCTTTTCCTCTAGATTTATCCAGTACCTAGTTCGATCGATACTATCAAAAGTGACTAATAGCCAGTTATCATCTTTTTCTGTTTCTGCTTGAGGCTGAGTAGTAAAAATGAAACAGGTATCATTTAGATAGCGATCGTAATAATCTAGACTCTGTAAAGAACCTTTCCAGCCAGATTTTCCCTCTGTTGCCACAGCGATCGCTGCTAACTCTAGCTCATTTTTAGGGGTGAAAATATAATACCCAGATTCTCTTGCCTGAGTCTGAGCTTCCTCGGCTATATCTCTTGCTACCCCCCCAACTTTAGGTATAGTCTAGAATGGTCAACTTGTTTCATTCTGTTGATAAGTTTTCTTTAGTAGTAATTTTGAGGAGATTTTATATATAGCATGTATATCAATTGCCAAGCAAGCTATATTTACGCAAATCCTAACATTGATTAGTAAATAATTGTCTATTATCTAGTTATTGACTAATTAATTGATAGTCATAGTGTAGGCGATCGCTTACTGGTTGCTAGTGCCATCAGCCTCTATTATGATTTCTAACCTTACTTAACGTGAGTTCGGTTTAAGCAAAAGCCCTGAACCTAAGCCTAGAGAAGTTCCCTGAGCGAAGTCGAAGGGATAATTTTCACTATCAATGCAGATACTCGATCAAAGATTTGCAGTGGAGTTTTGGCTACTTCGACAACGCTCAGCATAAATTCGACTACGCTCAGCCAGCGATAATG
>JANMHD010000073.1:0-13155 GCA_031374985.1 Coleofasciculaceae cyanobacterium OTE_70_metabat_329
CCCCTAATTTTTGGAGGGATGCAGCAACTACTTCCCGGATTGGAGCTTCATCATCTATTACTAAAATTCGTTTGGTAGTCACGAAAACCACCCCACTCTAGGTATATTCAAAATGTCTGTGTCTCTGTTCAATAATCCTGAGGTAATCGTAAATATTTCTCCTCTTGTGAATAATAATTTTAAGAAATCTAAGGATGGATTCAGCTTACCTAGAGAATGTGGAGAAAGTTTGGAGAAGTACACAAAATCCTGAGTAGAAAATTAAATTAATCTAAATTTTTGTAAACTAGTGCCAGCCTAATAGCTTGCTGATCTGTTGAGAAATCTGCACTGGGTCAAAAGGTTTAACAATTAGCCCGACTACGCCTAGTTGTTGGTAATATAGTTGTTCGCTGGGCTGAACTTTAGCAGTTAGAAAAATTACGGGAATTGATTGGGTTTGGGGATTGTTCTGGAGTTGCTGGAGGGTTTCTAGACCATCCATCCCCGGCATAGAAACATCTAATAAAATTGCATCAGGCTGGGCTGTGGTGGCTAGGAAGATCGCTTCTAAACCCGATGCCGCCATCAGGGTTTCCCATTGGGCAAGTTTTACCAAACAAACTCGGACTACTTCCCGAATTCTTTCTTCGTCATCTACGATCAAAACTAATTTGCTTGCCATGGTAATTTATCAGTAATTTTGATAAGTAGTTTCAGGATAGGGGCAGTGCCAAGAAAAAGGTACTGCCTTTTCCCCAAATGCTTTCTACCCAGATCTGCCCGCCGTGTTGGTGGGCGATCGATCGACAGATAGCCAACCCCAAACCAGTTCCCCCTTGATCACGAGAATCAGAAGCATCCACCTGGTGAAAACGCCCAAAAATACTTTCTAGCTTATCTTCAGGAATCCCTCGGCCGTGGTCTTGAACCGAGAAAAGAATGTGGCTAGATAGCAGACGCTGGGGTTGGTTCAGGCAATTCTTATCACTCTTAGTTTCTAGGATCACTTCATCGATGATTTCTGCTCGAAGAGCTATAACTCCTCCAAAAGTTGAGAATTTAATGGCATTACTTAGGAGATTGGTAAAAGTTTGGATGATGCGATCGGGCGCTACCCAAATTTGTACCGATAGCGCCTCTACTTCTAGGATTACTCCGGCTTCTTGGGCGCTACTGGCCATCACTTCTACGGATCTCTGGACTAGATCGGCAGCATCACACCATTCGTGGATCAGAGAGATTCTGCCCATTTCTAATTTTTCTAGGTCGAGAATATCGTTAACTAATCGAACTAGGCGCTCGGTATCGATCGCAGCAATTTCAATCATCCGTTTCATTGCTTCTGGATCATCATCCATCACTCCCGCCATCAACAATCCCAAGGATCCCCGGATGGAAGTCAAGGGAGTTCGTAATTCATGACTAACAATAGAAATAAATTCATCCTTAAGTTTCTCCACAGCCTGCCGCTCGGTCACATCTTCCCCAATTCCTGTAACTCCTATCACCTCTCCCTTAGCATTACGGAGGAGGGTATTATTCCAGTTGATAATTTTTTCTTCTCCAGCTTTGGTGAGGATATTACTCTGCATAGAAGGATAACTAGTTTTTTGGAGATATTTTTGAAAGAGCTTGAACTGCTCTTGACCTTGCCGAGCAGGGAAAAATAAGGTGAACCAATTCTTCTCAATTACTTCATTTTCAGCGTAGCCCATCAACTTTAAAAAGAAGGGATTAGCAGCTTCAATAGTGCCATGAATATCTAGACTGATGACCGCTAGGTTTGTATTCTCAAAAAGTAATCGCCACCGGCGCTCCGATTCCCTAGACATAGCTTCTGCTTGACGGCGCTCTTGGAGTTCTATTTGCAGTTTGGCGTAGAGTTGAGATTGTTGGATAGCGATCGCTAGTTGACTAGAAATCTGCTCTAGTAGGGATACCTCCCAAGATTCCCAAGAGCGGGGATTAGCGTTTTGGTAGATAGCTAATAAACCCCAAAGAATATCCCCAGAGAAAATGGGGGTGACGGCGTAGGCTTTGGCTTGGAACTGTTCTAGGAGATCAATATGACAGGTATGCAATCCCATCGTATAAATATCATTAACTACGAAGTTTTCATGATTTTGGAACCGACCGCCTTGAGTATCTTTGAGGTAAGTATCTTCACAAACTTGGAGAATATTACTATCCACCAGTTTAGGCCAACCCAGACTAACGGACTCCACCACAAAATCACCACTCCAGTCTGGATTAAATCTATATACAGAGGCTCGATCGACTTGGAGTGTGTGGTGAACTTCTCTGACAGCAGTATCCAAAATAGCATGGAGGTCTAAGGATTGCCGCACCGATTGGGTAATATTCCACAGCAATTGTTTCTGGATCATCTGCCGTTGTAAATCGGCCTCGGCTTGTTTGCGATCACTAATATTATTGTTGATTTCTAATACTTTAATGGGCTTGCCCAATTCGTCTTTCTGCATCACCCAGCGACTATTGACAGTAATAGTCACCCCATCCCGCCGGGTATGGATCAACTCTCCTTCCCAGTAGCCCTGAGATTGTAGCTGGGCTTTGATCTCCGTTAAAGGCTGAGGAAATTGGGTCTGGAGGAGCAGATGGGTTTCTTGCCCCAAGGCTTCAGCATTTGTCCAGCCATACATGTATTCTGCCCCTTGATTCCAGAAGGTGATCACATCCTGGAGATCATGGGTCATGATGGTATCGTGAGCTAGATCTAGCAGTTGTGCCTGTTCTTGGAGAATGATTTGGGTATGTTGTTGATCTAAGAGAGTTTCTAGGAGGCGATCGTTTACTTGAGTCAGTTCCCTAGTCCGTTCTGTCACTCGTTGCTCTAGTTCAGCATTAAGCTGTTGCAGAGACAATTCTGCTTCTTTGCGTTGGATTATTTCTTTCTGTCCTTGGGCAAAAAGGGTTGATTGCTGGAGGGCAATACTTAGTTGGGCTGCTAACTGCCGCAGTAGATCAATTTCTGAAGTCTGCCACTCTCGGGGAGCCGCACAGTGATGGGCAACTAATAATCCCCATAATTCTTCACCGTGGAGGAGGGGAACTACTAAATTCGCTTTAACTTGAAAACCTTCTAGGAGTTCTAGATGGCAGGCGGTGAGATTGGCTTCATAAATGCTAGATTTGACTGTCACCATTCCTTGCCTAAATAGCTCTAAATAACCTTCTCCAAAACAAGAGTCATGGATTTGGGCTGATAAAATTGCGCGCCATTCTGCCCCCACAGATTCCACTGCTACGTTTCCTTGCCAATGATTGTTGAATTGGAGGATGATTACTCGATCGGTCTGGAGAAACTGCCGGACTTCTTCTACAGTGGTTTGAAGAATATCTGTCACATTGAGTGATCGCCTAATGCGCTGACTTACTTCCATCACGAGGCGTTGTTGTTCAAGCTGCTGTTGAAGTAACATTTGTGGCTCTCTATCTTTAGCTTCCGTGGCTAGGCGATCGTCAATATTCTCGTCAATATTCATGGTTCTGGTAAGTTAGCTATCTGGTAATTATTTTCTGTTTCCTGAAAGCCATTATCAACTGCTAGTATCATGCTTCGGTGCCAAGAGATGCAAGACCCGAGCCATTAATTCTGGATTAAGGATCGGTTTACGTAGATAATCATCTGCCCCAGAGGCAAAGGCTTGGGTTATAATCGTTGGTTCCTGATGAGCCGTGAGAAATAAAATTGGTAGATGTTCCCATTGTGGGTCATTACGAACTACTTGACAAAGTTCAATGCCGTTAAAACCGGGCATTTCTATATCGAGGATGAGCAAGTCAGGGACGGTTTCTGTCAATACTTCCCAAAAGCGGCTTGGTTCTAACAAGGGTTTGACCTGTAATCCCCAATTTAACAGGAGGACAGATAATTGATGGAGAATTATGGGGTCATCATCTACGGCCATTACTTTGCCGGCAATGGGGGATGGTAGAGGCTGGTTTTGCTTTAAGGTAGCTTGAAGAGTGGTTTGAATTGCCTGAAATATTTCTTTATGGCTCATGGGTTTTTGTAAAAATGCCTTTGCTCCGAGGCGGACTGCCATGATGCGATCGCTCAAACTATCTCTGCCAGTGAATACTAAGACTGGAATTTGCGGATATTGTTGTTTTAATTTTGCTAACCACTGCCAGCCATCTTCGTTACCTTCAGGAAAGGTTAGATCTAGCAATAAAAGATCCGGAAGGTTTTGGGCGATAACTAGTTGGGCAGCCCTAGGATTAGGGGCAACTTCTACCCGAAATGTCGGTACTGTCTCTCTTTGGGAAAATTGACTAGAAGCTTCAGTTTGTAAGCTTTCCGTTAAAAATTGATCATCATCCACCACCAATACTAGAGGCAATTCTTGTCTTTCCCCAGAACTATAACCCTTTTCTAGTTTATGGAGGGCAGGTTGGGGGGTTAAGCTCCTTGGTTCTTCAGGAGCATAGATATCCGTCGGCTTAGAAGTTGCTGGAACTAGAGTTGGGGAATTGCCAGGGATTTTTGATTCCGGGAAATTAAATACTGGTTCTTGACTAAGCTCCTGTTGTAGAGCGATCGTCAAGGCGGTCATTTCCTGAATTGCGGCTCCTTGTAAAGGAACTTCTGCACCCAAGATTTTTTCCATTTTTCTAGCTAGGATAGAGCCTTGGGGAAATCCGAATAGGCCTAGGGAGCCAACTAGCTTATGCACCGTTTGTTTGGCTTCCTGCTGTAGCTCTGGGGACATTTCTCCTGCTTGAAAAACTACATTTACTTGCTCCAAAAAAGTAAGCTGCTCTTGGAAAGAATCTTTAAACCGCTCCCATAATCCTTGCATCATGACTGTGGTTGCCTCAGCTTCTGGACTTGGTGGTAGTTTTGGCAGCTTTTGCTGTAATTCTAAGGGGAGTTCTAAATTTAAAGATGATAAACTTTGGACATGAGATAGAGAGGATGTCTTAATAACCTTTAATTCCTTGAGATAAATTAGTTTCTGATTTTTTGGTAATTGAGATGAGGTTTGATCTGGTGATTGAGGTGAAGCTTGATTTGGGGCTTGATTAGGTTTTGTTTCTAAGGAACGAAGACGATAGCCAAACCCGTACATAGTTTCAATTAAATTCTGGGTTGCTCCAGCAGTTTTTAATTTTTGACGGAGGGCTTTGATATGGCTACTAATGGCACTTTCTGTGGGGGGTTCTTCGAGTTCCCAGAGGCGATCAAGAAAAGCAGCTCGACTAAGAATACGCTGGGGGCTAAGGAGCAGTAGTTCCAGAATGCCGTATTCTTTGGGCGTAAGCCGTAATAAACGCTTTCCATATCTAATCTCCTGAAGATTGCGATCGAGGTGCAGTTCTCCCCAAGTAATCAGGTCATTAGAATTATTACTACCCCGCCGGAGTAACGCCCGGATCCGGGCTAATAGTTCTAAAAGATTAAACGGTTTGACCATATAATCATCGGCCCCGGCATCTAAACCCATAACTCGATCGCTAGTTAGATCACGGGCTGTGAGTAATAAAATTGGTACCTGATAGCCTTTAGTACGGAGTTGTTTACAAACACTAATGCCATCTAATTCTGGAATCCCTACATCCAAAACCACCAAGTTATAATCAACGTCTTGGACTAAATCTATTGCCGATCGACCGTCCGTAGCCACGTCAACTTTGTAGCCTTGGTCGGTAAAATTATTCTCAAGCAGATTGCAAGTTGCTTGATCATCTTCTACCAATAAAATTCTGACAGATTGTATTAGATCGCCCAAACCATTAGCCTTAGGAAAAAGTTCTTAGGTTATTTTAGTAAGTTACTCATGATTAGTTAGCTGAGAAAGTCCTCATGATCGTCCGGGATGGCAATTCCAGAGAAAGAACGGTAGGGATAATTCCCAGAACGACTAGTTTTTTGGATACTTTCCTTGATATGGTCAAGATCAATATAGCGATCAGCCACATTAATTAAGCTATCACTAGTCATCGATCGCAAACTCACCACCTCGACTCGCACTCCTCGATAGCTTGCTGCATCTACTGCATAAGCCAAATCTCCATCTCCACTAACTAATACCGCAGTATCGTAAGCTCCGGCCAAGGCAATCATATCTACAGCAATTTCCACATCTAGATTAGCTTTTTTTGAGCCATCTGGTAACTGGACTAAATCTTTAGAAATTACTCGATAACCATTACGGCGCATCCAGAGCAGAAAACCCTGTTGTTTTTCATTTGTGCGATCGACTCCCGTATAGAAAAATGAACGTAATAACCTTGATCCCGCAGTTAAACGGCACAACAATTTAGTATAATCAATTTCAATTCCTAACTGTAATGCGGCATAAAAAAGATTAGAGCCATCAATAAAAATGGCAACTCTACCTCTATTTTCAAGTACCTGTTCTGGGGTAAAAATCGGATCGTTACTAAAATGATTTAACATGGTTTTTATGCCTTTTGAGATTTTATAGGTTTTAAGATTTTTTGAAAAAGTTTTATGAAAAATGTGTAAAGTAAATGGAAAAACGATAAGAATAATATGAGCAAGAGCTAGGAAAGCTCTAGTTTTTGAAAAACTGGCTTAGGAGGTAATAAAGCTTGACCAAGGGGTAATATACCCCAGTTTGTATGAGTAGAAAACTGTATTATATCTTTGATTTGAGAGAAATTATTAAAATCAATATTAAATCCTAATTGTTGATAGATTTGACTACTGAGATCTGGAATAATTGGGGACAATAAGTAGGCTGCTAACCTGACAGACTCTAGAACAGAGTAAAGAACTAAGTTTAATGCCTCCGTTTCTCCCAGTTTATAGAGCTTCCAAGGAGCTTGATCATCAATATATTTATTCCCAGCCCGGATTAGGGCAAGAATTTCATTACAGGCACTACTAAAAGCTAAGTCATCATAGTAGGTAAGGACTCGATCGCTCAACCCCCTCCCTAAATCTCTTAGGGGATGCCCTAGCTCTATAGCTTGGGAGTCTATTTCAGGAATAACACCTTGACAGTATTTATGTACCATGCCCGAAGAACGATTCAGGAGATTGCCTAAATCATTGGCTAAATCAGCATTTAAAATATCTACAAAGCGATTTTCATTGAAATCTCCATCCTTCCCAAATTCTATTTCCTTCAGGAAGTAGTAACGAACCGCATCAGCACCATATTTATTAATTAAAACAAAAGGATCAAGAGTGTTTCCTAAGCTCTTGCCCATTTTTTGACCATTTTGGGTTAAAAAACCATGGCCAAATACCTTATTTGAAGTAGGTAGCCCCGCAGACATCAACATTGCCTGCCAATAGACTGCATGGAAACGCAGAATATCCTTACCAATTAAATGCAGATTGAAAGGATACCATTTTGCTAAAGCATTAACTAAAGTTGGCTCATCTTCTGGTTCTAATAAGCCAGTAACATAGCCTAATAGGGCATCAAACCAGACATAAATAGTATGCTGCGGGTTATTAGGAAAAGGGAAGCCCCAATCTAAATTAAGGCGGGAAATAGAGAAATCTTGCAATCCTTGGGCTACAAAATTTAGAACCTCCTTACGCCTACTTTCTGGTTGAATAAAATCTGGCTGATCTGCGTACAATGCCTCTAATTGGGCTTGGTATTTAGACAGGCGAAAGAAGTAATTTTCTTCATCTCTCCACTCGGCTGCCTTGTTGGTATGAATTGGACAATGATGGTTTTCTAGGAGTTCTCTCTCTTCTTTAAATTCTTCACAGGCAACGCAATACCAACCCTGTTGGCGACTAAGATAAATATCTCCTTGAGACCAAACTCGTTGGAAAAATTCCAATACGATCGCCCTATGTCTCTCATCATTAGTCCGAATAAAACTACTATATTGAATATTTAATTGCTGCCAAAGTTGCACAAAGCTATTAGCAATTTCATCACAATGAACTTGTGGATCTAAGCCCCTTGCTTCGGCAGTGCGTTGAATTTTTTGCCCATGCTCATCAATTCCTGTAACTAGCCAGACTGATTCCCCGCGCAAGCGTTTGCTTCTGGTCAAGGCGTCAGCGGCCATTGTGGTATAAGCACTACCAATATGGGGAACATCATTTACATAGTATAGGGGTGTAGTCAAGCTAAATTTGTGTAGCTTTGGTTCTAGGATCATGTATAAGAAAAGTTGATGATTTAGTTATTATTTTCTAATGATTGCAATTCAAAACAGTTAATAATTATTATGTTAATCATACTAGTCTATTCCAAATATTTGTTAACTAGTAGGGATTGAGGGAAATACCCTAGGAAAAGTAAGGAAATTCTTATTTATTAGAGGTTATTTGTCAGAATTTTCTCAAGGATTTCTTAAGATTACATAGCTCTAGATATATATTATTAGTACTCCTAGCCACGGTTATGATATCCACTATGGCTTAGTTAAGAAAAATTAGTTTAGTCTTGAAGGTGCGAAGGATCTAAATTTTTTTAGTTATTCTTAGGAGGTTATCTAGATATTGCCTAATATTTCTGGTAGTTGTGGAAGTAGTAGTTGAAATGCTTTTCCCCGATGACTAATTGCTTGCTTTAGCTCTGGGGTCATTTCGGCAAAGGTTTGTTGATATTCAGGAACATAGAAAATGGGGTCGTAACCAAAGCCCTTGTCACCCCGGGGGCGGCGGAGAATTTCTCCCGGACAAATTCCTTCAGTAATGGTAGCGATCGACCCATCAGGTCTGGCTAGAGCCACGGCACAGACAAACTGCCCTTGGCGATTCAACTCGTTTCCCAACTCCCCTAAAAGGCGATCGATCCTCTGGGGGTCAGTATCTCCATAACGGGCTGAATAAATTCCGGGAGCACCATCTAGGGCATCAACCTCTAAGCCGGAATCATCGGCGATCGCCCAGTGACCAGTTGCGATCGCCACCTGAGAGGCTTTGAGGCAAGCATTCTCTGCAAAAGTATCCCCTGTCTCCTCTACTTCTAAATCTTCTGGCTTTAGTTGGAGTTCACAAGCTATGCCCTGAAGATGATCTTGTAGCTCTTGCAACTTTCCCGGATTACCTGTAGCCACGACAATAGTAGGTTTCATAAGCAAACATTATATTCCCTGAGCTAAACTTAGAGCCAATGTACTTGAAGACTTCTCTGAAGTCCGTCCTCCTAGTAATACTCTTTCAACCATAATACTAGACAACACCTGACGATAATCTTACTTTTTCTCCGGTTTGCTTTCTCCAAAAGATTGCATAATCACCGCATCCACCATCACTACACCCATATCTTCACTTTCAATACACCGAGCCGCAATATTTGATAGGTCTAATACTCTAGGAGGAATATAAGGGCCTCGATCGTTAACTCGGACAATTACGGATTTATTATTTTTCTGGTTAGTAACCTTCAGATAAGTATTGAAAGGCAGGGATGGATGAGCAACTGTCAAAGCGTGCTGGTCATAAATTTCTCCGTTGGCAGTCTGGCGACCATGAAAATAACTTCCATACCAAGAAGCTAGACCACTAATTTTGTTATCAGTTGCTGATAATTTGTACATTTTAATCTGGGCTTGCGCTAGATCTAAGGCATTTACTCCTAAGGCTAACCGTAGACTATTAGTTAGTTTAATGGCAATTAGTTCCTTGTTAGTCTGGATACTATTCTTTAGGGCATCATCTACTAAAAATAGTAAGCGATCGCCCAATTTAATCGCTGGCTCCCCATTCACTAAGCTGGGTTGCAACTGTTGAGGATCCAGATTGGGGTGATTAACTAGCTGCTGTAGTCGCTGTGCCAATAGATCTGCATCTAACTTTTGCTCAAACTCAGCAATTAGATGGCGCTTTAACCACACCTGAAACTTAGGAATAGGAGAGACTATAGGTTGTCCCGGAGCTTGCGGTGCATCAGTTGAAACATTATCTGGAATTTTCTGAGAAAGGAGCCAGAAATTGCGCTTTGTCTGAGGGGGCATGAGGGTATCCGATCGAACAACAACGACATCTGTCGAACTGGGCTTGGGTCTAGTCACAAAATAATTTTGCCAAGGAAACAGACTATGCAATACCTGCATGATTTTTGGCGGTAAAGATATCTTTGACCTTTCTGGTGATCTTTCTGGGCTGAGCGTATCTATTTCTAATTCCCTGTTCCCCTCCAGCGTGGAAAGACTAGCCCAAGAATACTCCATAGCAGTAGTTTCTGCCTGACAAAAATTGTTTTCTCCCGTCTTCAGCCACCAAGAAGCAAATTTCATCCCGGAAGATGAACCATTAGTCGAACTTGAGGCGCTTGTCCCAGAAAGATTTGCGGCAGGATTTGACGAGAGAAGTAGAGAAGAGCTTATAAAGGTAGTTGTTAAAGGCGTTACTGGAAAAGTATTTGCTATATTTGCTATAGGAATAAGGGCGGGCTTAATAGCTGTAGTAACGGTAGAAGTGGCAGTAGGAACTAGTGATTCTCTTACTAAAATCAAAGATTGGCTAGTCAACTTTACTAATGAATTGCTAACCTTGATAAGGGGCTTATACCTAAAAGCTGAAGATAAATAATCGGAAATTAGTGATCCCTGAAAACCATAGCTAAGGGAACAGTTAAACCAAGAAGTAATCAATAAAATTCCAAAAAATGGCATAGATTATAGGGGGTAGTAAACACTCTGGTAGTATTACCATATCATAGTTAAACAACTGTTTGCTAGGGTAGGGGATCAAGATCAATAAGAATCGTTATTATATCCTAAATCGCTCACCCTAGCATGATCCCATCTTCTGGCGTTCTTGAATTATCCTATAGAAATTTCTTATTAAATTTTATGTTAAGTCTTCTTAAAACATTGTTACCATTTTGCTAATTTAGCTCTACTAAGAAGGGAAATCGAGAAAGTTATTGTACAGCTTTTACGGATTTATCAAGATATCAATTGTCTAATTATTCAGGGACAAAATTTGTTAATAGGACTAAAAGTAGTTAGAGAGGTTTAGTTGTATGATAAAGGTTTCATTTCATCGAGTTAAGGTTTCTCAGGTTGTGGGAATAGTAATTGGCTTCATCTTACTTCCAGCACTACCAGTATTTGCCCTGCCTCCCACTGCTGCTAATGATGGGACAAGAACTATTGTTACTCCTAGCAATAATACTTTTAATGTTACTGGGGGAACTTTATCAGGCGATCGCAGCAATCTCTTCCATAGTTTTAGCCAATTTAATTTAGAGCAAAACCAAGTAGCCAATTTTATTTCTCAGCCCGGAGTTAATAACATTCTTGGCCGGGTGGTAAGTGGGAATCCTTCGGTGATTAATGGCCTAATTCAAGTTACTAACGGTAATTCTAATTTGTTTTTAATTAATCCCGCTGGGGTTATATTTGGGCAAAATGCTAGTCTCAATGTCCCGGCTAATTTTACGGCGACTAATGCCACAGCTATTGGGTTTGGGAATAACAATTGGTGGACGATCTCCGGGAATAATGACTATACCAATCTCAATGGCAACCCCAATAATTTTGCTTTTTCTCCCCTAGGAATTGTTAGTAGTAATAGCTTGATAGTAAGCAGTAGTCAGAACTTTTCCTTAGTAAGGGAGCCTGCTACTAATGGCAGTCTAGGTATAGTCGGGCGGGTCGATCGAGTGTTTCGCCTTTCCAGACCGGGAAATATTCTCAACTTAGAAATCAATGCAGTAGATCTTTGTCAGCAGGTAGGGGGGTGTATTAATGGTACGCTCCCGGATAATTGGTCACTACCCGCAGTAGAAATTCCCCGATTATTAACTATGGGCACAGAAAATCTAAACACAGGAACTTTGGGGAAGCCTTCCCTCCCTAACTCAGGACAACTTAGCGATCGTCTTCCAGTACAAAATCCCCAAAATCTAGCAGCCCCAAGAGTTCCTCTAACTGGCAATTCTGGAAGTTTACCTAACTCCCAAACAGGACAATTGGGGAATCTCAGTAACTTTCTCTCATCTAATAATGGGGGAATTAATGGAAGAATTAATCTTCCCCAGCCTCTTCTGAGTAATAATCTAGCTATCAATCCAGTCCTTCCATCAAATTTAG
This sequence comes from Coleofasciculaceae cyanobacterium OTE_70_metabat_329, assembly GCA_031374985.1. GTDB lineage: Bacteria > Cyanobacteriota > Cyanobacteriia > Cyanobacteriales > JAAUUE01 > JAAUUE01. The sequence continues at coordinate 11,995 of JANMHD010000073.1, forward strand.
CCCCTATAAGAAATGGTCAATTAGGAGGAACTTCACCACTTAACTCCGGTGTACCATCTCTGGGAATCCGGGGTGGGGCAGAAACAGTCAGGCCTCCCGGAGGGGGAGCATTTGTACCTAGAAATGGTATTTTACCCGGAGAAATTAGTGATGGCAGTCCCGGCACTTCTAATAATCTTGGTAGACCTAATAATCCTATTAGACCTAATGACCCCAATAATCCTGATAATGCACCCGAACAGCCGAGAACTCCTAGAGGGGTTACCCTACCCATACCACAAGCCTTAGCTCTTGGTAACCCAGCCCAGAACTTGTCTTTAGCAGTTGTCGCTAGGGAAGCGAGATTAACGAATCAGTTTAGTAATTTTTTAGGGCGACCATCAGCAGGGGCAAATTTAAGTGCGATCGCTCCCCAACGAGAAATAAACCCCTTAGAGATTCAACAAATCCTTCAAAATAACCAAGCACAAACTAATGTCAAATCTGGAGTTGTCTACCTTAATTTTGCTTCCCAAGCTGAGGGTATAGAATCAGGGGATGATGCCTTAGAATTAGTTCTGTTGACTCCCGAAGGTAACGCCCTACGCCAGACAATTCCCGGAGCCACCCGAAGTAAGGTACTCAGTACTGCCTTAAATTTCCGGGGTAAAATTACCAACCGGAACCGATCGAATCGCAACTTTTTAACAGAGGCGCAACAGCTTTATACATGGTTTATTGCCCCCCTAGAAGAGCATCTCCAAGCTTCAGGGGTAAATAATTTAGTCCTAATTACCGATGATGGTTTGCGCTCCTTACCTATGGCAGCACTCCATGATGGCCAAGGCTTTTTAATCGAGCGCTATAGTGTCACCCTTGTACCTACTTTGACTTTGACAGATCTTAGTTATCGAGATATTCGGCGATCGCAAATTCTCGCTATGGGAGCCTCCCGATTTACAGATCAGGAACCCTTGCCTGCTGTTCCCCTAGAGCTACAGGAGGTAATTGGGCAATTACAAGGACAATCTTTTTTGAATGAAAACTTTACTCTAGACAATCTCCGTCGCCAACGGCAGCAACAACCCTTTCAAATCATTCATCTTGCCACCCATGCGGTCTTTGCCCCCGGTGATCAGAGCAATTCCTATATTCAACTCTGGGATAGCCGCTTGGCCTTAG
>JANMHD010000074.1:0-6839 GCA_031374985.1 Coleofasciculaceae cyanobacterium OTE_70_metabat_329
GGCCAACATGAGCCATGAACTCCGCACCCCCTTAAATGCCATTTTGGGGATGACGGAAGGGTTAGAGGAAGAAGTTTTTGGTATTGTTAATCAACGGCAAATTAAAGCCCTGAAAATCATTGAGCGGAGCGGCTCCCATCTCCTAGAATTGATTAATGATATCCTTGATGTCGCCAAAATTGAATCTGGTCAAGTGGAACTAGAATGTACTGCCGTTGAAGTTGCCTCACTTTGCCAAGCGAGCATGACCTTTATCAAGCAACAGGCTTTGAAAAAAAGCCTCCAGTTTGAAACAAAACTTCCCCAGCATTTACCCGATTTATTAGTAGATGAACGGCGGATCCGCCAAGTGTTGATTAATCTGCTAAATAATGCAGTGAAATTCACCCCAGAAAATGGTCGCATCTCCCTCGAAGTTACTCAAATTCCCCCTGCTATAGCTTCGGTAGATGAATCTCCCCAAAACTTTTTGAAGATTGCCATAATTGATACAGGCATTGGCATTTCACCGGAGAATATCCAAAAACTATTTCAGCCCTTCAGGCAAATTGATAGTGCCTTAAATCGTCAATATAATGGCACAGGGCTAGGGCTGGCACTCGTGAAAAGAATTGTCGACCTCCACGGTGGCAGGGTGGGCTTAACTAGTGAACTAGGGGTTGGTAGCTGTTTCTCGATCGAACTGCCCTGTAGCTACACTTCCCAGCCGAGAATCACCTCCAAGGATGAACTAGTCACCACCACATCTGAGATATCTCCTGTTGTTAAACAATCTCCCTTGATTTTGCTGGCAGAAGATAATGAAGCCAATATTAGTACATTTTCTAGCTACCTCAGAGCCAAAGGCTATCAACTACTGATCGCCAAGAATGGGCAAGAAGCGATCGACCTTGCCAAAGCTCACCAGCCGGAATTAATTCTCCTAAATATTCAATTGACTGGTATGGATGGCTTGGAGGCGATCCAAAAAATTCAATTGGAACCTAACTTAGTTAATACTCCCATCATTGCCCTGACAGCCTCAGCCATCATGGCCGACCAAATAAAAGGCCTAGAACCTAGGATAAATGCTTATTTAACTAAACCAGTCAGGCTTACACAACTCACGACTACCATTCAACGGCTCTTAGCGGGGGAAGGTGAATCATCTGATAGTTAAAAGATAGGTGGATTTACTTACCCTTAAATAGATGGTGATAGTATATCTAACGTCAGTTCGGGATAAGATATCCCCCTCATCCCCTAATCCCTTCTCCCACAAGGGGTGGTAGGCGTAAGACTTCCCGATTTTTCTGCAATAAGCAGTAGGGTAGGGGAGTAAGACTAAATTTTCTTGTTCCCTCTTCCAGAACGGGAGAGGGCTAGGGTGTAGCTTGCTTCTCGATTTTTCTGCGATAAGCAGTAGAGTGGGTTCCGGCTTAACCCGAATTTACGTTATTTATGAACATAATGACATTACAATAACGGATATAGTATTAGCTAAATAATTGAATATCTTTATAACTAAAGAACTAATGGGACTATATAACCTTGACCAGCAACTTGCGCCTTATACAGAAACTCCAAATTCCGCTCACTGATACCGATAAATAGTTTAGATAATCACCCCGTGCCTCCTTCTATGATTCCTTCAGAATTAGATTTTCCTACTCCCAAACGATCGCCCCTAATTTTGTTAGCGGAAGATAATGAAGATAGCATTAGTACATTTTCTAGTTATCTCGAAGCCAAGGGCTATCGGATTTTACTGGCAAAGGATGGTCAAGAAGCGATCGATCTGATCAAAGCTCATCACCCGGAATTAATCCTGATGGATATTCAAATGCCGGGTATGGATGGACTAGAGGCTATAAGACAAATTCGTGTAGACCCTACCTTGGCTGATGTTCCTATTATTGCCCTAACAGCCCTAGCTATGGCTGGCGATCGAGAACGCTGCCTAGAATCCGGGGCAAATCATTATTTAACCAAGCCCGTGAAACTCAAGCAACTGACAGAGACCATAGAACAGCTTTTACTTACAAGATCAAAATTAAATATAGAGGATTGAAAATGTATAAACCTTCTATTTTAGTAATTGATGATGAACCTAATAATTTTGATGTTATTGAAACCTTTTTAAGTGAACAAAATTATTTACTCCACTATGCTGTTAGCGGTCAAGATGCGATCGCTTCCCTGGATCTTTTTCAGCCCGATGTGATTTTGCTGGATGTAATGATGGCGGGTATTAATGGCATTGAAACCTGCCGCCGGATTAAAGCCATGCCTCAATGGAATGCCGTACCGATTATTATGGTGACGGCTCTTACTTCCAAACAAGAGCTTTCTCGCTGTCTAACAGCAGGGGCGGATGACTTTATTAGCAAGCCTGTTGATAGTTTAGAACTACGAGCTAGAGTTAAATCTATGCTACGGATTAAACAACAGTACGATCAGCTAAATATTTTATATAGCCTTCAAGAAAGTACTATTAATGTATTACAAAATAATCTAGATGAATTATGCAGCAGCTTAGCTTATACCTTACCCCACAAACTTAATATTCCTTTCAATAAAGTTTTTGGGGCAATAGGATTACTGGTAGAAGACCATGAAGATATGAGTAAAGAAGAATTAAATGAGTTGTTGGCCGTAGCTCAGAAATCCTTACAAAGATTAGAAAAATTAACCAAGCGATTTTTCCAGTATGCGCGGTTAGAAATGTTTAGTAATAATCCTAAAACTAATGAAAAAATAATTATCCTACCTACTAAAATTTCGACTCAAACTCTGATTAAAAATATTGCCAAGGCTAAAGTTGAAAGTGCGGATCGTTTAGGGGACTTAGGGGGGGATATTGGAGATGTAGAAGTTTATATAAGTAAAAAAGATTTGGCGTTCATTGTAGATGAACTGTTAGAAAATGCTTTTAAGTTTTCTGACCCTAAAACCCCTGTGCAAATAATTAGTCAATTAAAAGATGAGAAATTTCACTTAACAATCTCTGATCAAGGACGAGGAATGACAGAAGACCAAATTGCTAGAGTCGGAGCATTTATGCAATTTGAGCTTAAGAATTATCAACAACAAGGAATTGGAATAGGCTTGAAAATTGTCAAGAAAATAATTGAAAATCATAGAGGTACATTCTCAATTTCTAGTATTTATAAGCAAGGGACAACTGTGAATGTCACCTTACCCTGTAACTAAGAGGCTAAGGATTTAGGACTGCTATAGCAAGGTTGGCGAGATAATATTAACCGGATGAAAACCCTAATCTCTAATACACTAATAGAAACTTTAACCTCAAATATAGTAATGTTTTCTATCCTAGTTATTGATGATGAACCCGATAATTTCGATGTAATTGAAGCTCTCCTAAGTGATCGAGATTATCAATTACACTATGCTGCCAATGGTCAAGCGGCGATCGATTCCCTCGATCTTTTCCAGCCCGATGTAATTTTGCTAGATGTTATGATGCCGGGCATCGATGGGATAGAAATTTGTCGGCAAATTAAAGCCATGCCCCAGTGGGAAGCTGTGCCGATTATTATGGTGACATCTCTGACAGCTAAAGCAGACATTGCTAGATGTTTGAATGCTGGGGCAGATGATTTTATTAGCAAACCTGTTAATCGCTTGGAGTTAGGTGCTAGAGTGCGATCTATGTTACGAATACATCAGCAATATCAGCAACTGGCAACTTTTAATAATCATTTAGAAGCAACAGTTAAACAACGAACTGCTCAATTGCAAACAATGATATTTCAGGATGCCCTCACAACTCTACCTAGTAAAACTTTCTTACTGCAAAAATTAGCAAAGATATTAGAAGCAGAAAAATCTTCCTTTGCGGTGATCTATCTAGACTGTGATCAATTCAAACTAATTAATGGTTCCTTTGGCTATGTCTTTGGTAATCAACTACTAATAGCGATCGCCGAAAGACTACAATATCATTTAGGCCCCGGCGATATGTTAGCCCGGGTGGGAGAAGATGAATTTTGCTTTTTGTTACCTGAAACTACACAAGAAATTTCTCATGGGGAAATCTTTGCCCGCACTATTGCCCTTATTGAAGAAATTACTCAGAGCTTTAATACCCCATTTATAGTTGCTGATTGTGAAATATTCATGACCGCTTGTTTAGGGGTTGCCCTAGGCAATAGTAGTAACTATAAACAACCAGAAGAACCCCTGCAAGATGCTGATACCGCTATGTATAAGGCTAAACTTCATGGCAAGGGTTGCTATCAAATCTTCGATCGCCAGATGTCCTTAGCAATGTTGAATCGTCTGACTCTAGAAAATGATCTACAACGAGCGCTTACCCATCAAGAATTTGTCGTCTACTACCAGCCGATCGTGAATTTACAAACCCAAAAGGTTGCCGGATTTGAGGCATTAGTTCGCTGGCTGCATCCCGATCGAGGGATGGTTTCACCGGGAGAATTTATCCCTTGCATGGAAGAAACGGGACTGATTGTCCCTGTAGGAATGGTGGTGTTGAAGCAAGCCTGTCAGCAACTAAAAATATGGCAGCAACAAGGTTGGCAAGATTTAACCATGAGTGTGAATCTTTCTGTTCGACAGTTTGCCTGTCCAACCCTCTTAGCAGATATTGATCAAGTATTAACAGAAACTGCTATTAATCCGGCTTGTCTCAAACTAGAAATTACGGAAAGTGCAATTATGGATAATGCAGAAATAGCGATCGTTCTGACAAAACATCTGCGATCACGGCAAATTCAGATCAGCGTTGATGATTTTGGCACGGGCTATTCTTCTTTAGGTTATCTGCACCGTTTCCCTGTAGATACCCTGAAGATCGATCGTTCTTTTGTGCATCAGATTCAATCTGGAAGCCGTAACTACCAAGTTGTGAATACCATTATTATTCTTAGTCATCAATTGGGATTAGCAGTTATTGCTGAAGGAATTGAAACTGAAGAGCAACATCAGTGGCTCCAGCAACTAGGTTGTGAATTTGGTCAAGGCTATCTATTTTCTAAACCCCTCCCGGCAGCAGAAATTGAAAAGATCTATTTCCGCAAATAATATAGCGATCGCCATTATAGCTAATCGAAATATGAAGAGAACTGAGGGCAAATTGCAGTAAGATATTTAGGTTGGATTCTAGGCAAGACATTGATCGATCGCTATACCCTGCCCGAAATGGGCAACCTGTGGACAGAAAACTATAAATACCAGACTTGGCTGCAAGTAGAAATTGCTGTGTGCGAGGCTCAGGCCGAACTGGGCTATATTCCCGTTGAAGCTGTAGAAGAGATTAAAGCCAAGGCAAAGTTTGATCCCCAGCGAGTGTTGGAGATCGAAGCGGAAGTCCGCCATGACATGATTGCTTTTTTGACCAATGTTAACGAGTACGTGGGGGATGCAGGGCGCTATATTCATGTGGGGATGACCAGTTCCGATGTGTTGGACACTGCCTTAGCATTACAAATGGTAGCTAGTTTAGAAGTAATTCTGCAATGGGTAGAAGCTCTGAGCCAAGCAATCCGCTATCAGGCTCAACAACATCGCCATACTTTGATGATTGGTCGATCGCACGGTATTCATGCTGAACCTGTCACCTTTGGTTTTAAGTTAGCCGGTTGGTTAGCAGAAGTTCTCCGCCACCGCGATCGCCTCTGCCGTGTCTCCCAACAAATTGCCGTGGGGAAAATTTCTGGGGCAGTAGGAACCTATGCCAATGTAGATCCCCGGATTGAAGAATTAGCCTGTCAATATCTAGGATTGCAACCAGATACTGCTTCGACTCAGGTGATATCCCGCGATCGCCATGCAGATTTCATGCAAACCTTGGCCTTGCTGGCTGCCTCGATCGAGCGCTTCTCGGTAGAAATTCGTCATCTGCAACGCACTGAAGTTCTGGAAGTAGAAGAATATTTCGCTCCCGGCCAAAAAGGCTCCTCCGCCATGCCCCACAAGCGCAACCCGATCCGTAGCGAGCGCCTCACGGGAATGGCTAGAATTATCAGAGCCAATGCCGGAGCCGCTCTGGAAAATATAGCCCTCTGGCACGAACGAGATATTTCCCATAGTTCTGTAGAACGGGTGATCATGCCCGATAGCTGCATCCTCACCCATTTTATGCTGGTAGAAATCACCGACTTGGTGAAAAATTTATTAGTCTATCCCGAAAATATGCAGCGCAACCTCACTGTCTATGGTGGTGTCACCTTCAGCCAACGAGTTATGCTCACCTTAGTAGACAAGGGCATGAACCGGGAAACTGCCTACAAACTTGTCCAATCCTGCGCCCACCAAGCTTGGAATAAACCCGAAGGCGACTTCCGAGCTTTAATCAGCCAAGATGAACAAGTAAAAGCCCAACTCACCCCAGAAGAATTAGCCCAGTGTTTCGATCCTAACCACCATCTACGAAACTTGGATACTATCTATCAGCGCTTGGGAATTTGACCTAGAACTACTCCGGAACCCACTCTACTGCTTATCGCAGAAAAATCGAGAAGTCTTACGCCTACCGCCCCTTGTGGGATAAGAAATACCTCTGATATCATTTTACGAAAGCCATAACCATTATCGCTGGCTGAGCGTAGTCGAATTTATGCTGAGCGTTGACGAAGTAGCCAAAACTTCACTGCAAATCTTTGATCGAATATCTGCATTGATAGCGAAAATTATCCCTTCGACTACTTCGACTCCGCTCAGTACAAGTTCGCTCAGGGAACTTCTCTAGGCTTAGGTTCAGGGCTTTTGCTTAAACCGAACTCACGTTATTTTATCTCAGCAAGCAAAAAAAGCTTACTGTAAGACTTGTCAAATTATGGCGACTGAGCAATGTATGATGACTGAACGAAGTCGAAGTC
>JANMHD010000078.1:0-4792 GCA_031374985.1 Coleofasciculaceae cyanobacterium OTE_70_metabat_329
AGCTAGGGGTAAGAAATCTTCACTTAAGAATATGGCAGTACCCACTCCCAAAGGCACGGCAATAAGTAGGGCAATCAAGGAACTGACCATAGTTCCATAGATCATCGGAAAAACCCCGTAGGTATCATTAACCGGGTTCCAGCCACTGCCAATCAAAAAACCAAAACCAGACTGCTGGATAGCAGGGATAGCCCGGAAACCCACAGTTAGAGCGATCGTTCCCAACAGCACGATTACCCCAATTGCTAATACCAAGGTTAACCATATAAAACCTTGATCAAATTTTCTTTCAAACTGCGATCGAGAAGGCAGAATTATATTCTGCTCTTGAATTTCTAAAACCATGTTGATAACCGAAATTCCTAATATAAGGTAGGGGCGCAAGGCCTTGCGCCCTTACTAAGTCTGGAGACTATTTGAGCTTCATTTTGTAGTCAGCACTGAGGGTATCCGCAGCAGCAACGACTTTTTCTTTAACATTCTTAGGCAGAGGAATGTAGCCTAGGCTGCTAGATACTTCTTGACCTTCATTAAGACCATACTCAATTAGCACTTCTAGAGCTTTTGCCTTAACTGGATCCGCTACTTTAGTTGGTACGAGCAACCAAGTGTAGGAAGCGATCGGATAAACGCCGGGACCTTCTGGGTCTTCAATAAATGCCCGGAGGTTTTCGGGTAGCTTCACGGCAGCTAGGGTCTTACCAACGCTTTCATCACTAGCAGTGACAAATTCCTTAGCTTTGTTTTCTAGTTGAGCAAATTTCAGCTTGTTGCTCTTGGCATAGCCGTACTCAATGTAGCCAATGGAACCAGGAGTTTGTTGGATTTGGGCGGTTACGCCTTCATTACCCTTAGCACCCACGAAAGAACCAGTAGGCCATTGAACAGTGTTACCTTCACCAATTTTGGATTTCCAGTCTGCACTAACTGCTGCTAAGTGCTTGGTAAATACTCCAGTTGTGCCACTACCATCAGAACGGTGAACGAAGGTAATTGCTTGGTCTGGGAGTTTTACACCGGGGTTAGCCGCCACAATCTTGGGGTCATTCCATTTGGTGATTTCACCTAGGGCAATTGCAGTATAAACTTCTCTAGTTAGTTTTAGTCCAGTATCTACACCTTCTACGTTATAGGCAAAAACAATACTACCAGCAGTCATGGGGAGCATCATTACTCCTTTATCTGCGGGAACCTTAGCGATCGCATCATCTTTCATGGCTGTATCACTAGCCCCAAAGTCTACAGTTCCCTTGGTAAACTGTTCAATCCCGGCGCCACTACCTACAGATTGGTAGTTAACTTGGAGTTGGGGGATTTTTTGGCTGAGGTCTTGGAACCAGCGTTGATACAAGGGAGCAGGGAAAGTCGCCCCAGCACCAGTTATCGCAACATTACTAGAGAAAGAAGCAGTGGGCGCAGCAGCAGATGCCGCAGGAGATGCACCAGCAGTAGGGGAAGCTCCAGTAGCGGCAGGAGATGTGCTGGCTGTAGGTGTACCACCACCGCAGGCGGCTAAACTGGCTGTAAGAGCCAAAAAGGAAACTGAAGCTCCGAAACGCTTTGCTTGAATGAATTTGATAGGTAATACCATAAACTTTATGACTTGTTATTTCTTTTACAGGTGTTTGTTAGAGATGATACAGACTAAAAGTAAAGAGAAGTTTAACAAAATCCCGAAAATCACAAAAAGCTCAAAATATCTGCTAGGTCAAAGTATTAAAATTAAGCACTGGAGTACAATGATTCAGGGTCATCAAAATTGTTAAATGTCAAATAAAATACCTAAGCCTGTCCCACCACCAATCCAAATCCTTTGGGCATTAGTTGGTCTACTACTGACGATCGGCGGCACTTTCTTAGAAGTCTTTGCCACAACTCCGCCTTGGGTATGGACTGGTCAGGGAATTAAAACTGTATCCCTAGGAGTTACTTATCAAATTGGGGCAGTGTTATTAACTGGGTGTTTGGGGGGAGCGAAGGCAGGGGCTTTATCTCAGATTGCCTACATTGTGGTGGGTTTAACTTGGTTGCCAGTATTCGATCGAGGCGGGGGCTGGAACTACTTAAAGAGTCCTAGCTTTGGCTATATTTTAGGATTTGTCGCTGGAGCTTGGGTGTGTGGCTGGTTAGCATTTCGGGTATTTCCCCGCCTAGAATCTCTAGCTTTTAGTTCCCTCTGTGGCTTGCTGACTATTCATTTATATGGCATTGCTTACCTCTTAGTATTCCAGTACATCAGCACAATCCAAGTAGTAAATTCCCATACCTTTTCCTTAAAAGAAGCAATTTTTCGGTATTCGATTTATCCCCTTCCCGGACAATTAGCCCTCGTTTGTGCTGTGGCAGTGCTATCATTTCTGCTACGGCGCATTATGTTTTATTAGTTTTATTTAATGACAATCAAAAATTTTTGGTTTTGGGTAGTTGGGGTGGCAGGTATAGCGATCGACCAATTCACCAAGTTAGGGATAGTTCAAACACTACAACTCCACCAGACTATTCCCCTGATACCGGGAGTGTTTCATTTTACCTACGTTCAAAACACTGGGGCCGCCTTTAGTCTTTTTGCTGGAGGCGGGGGATGGTTACGCTGGCTATCTTTTTTGGTGAGCTTGGGGTTGATAGCTTGGGCTACTTTTGGACCAAGATTTTCCCGGTGGGAGCAATTGGGCTATGGTTTTGTTTTGGGGGGAGCGATGGGAAATGGGATCGATCGCTTCTTATTAGGCTATGTAGTTGATTTTCTAGACTTTCGCCTGATTAATTTTCCTGTATTTAATATTGCTGATGTGTCTATCAACATTGGAATTGCCTGCTTATTATTTGCAAGTCTTTTTGGTTCCCCCAACTCTCCCAACTCCTCTAAATGAAAAAGTATTGTAGGGCAATGCCTGCCGCCTAGGTTTTGAGGGATTCTGGCTGAATATAACTAATTTCTTGCTCTGTACAAACTCCCTGAAGCTGCACATCCCAAGGGTTTATGGGTAATTTTTCTAGATAACCAAAGCCAAAAGTAATTCCTAACGTTGGTTTAGTTTGCCATAGGGGTTGACTGAGAAGCCGATCATAGTACCCGCCGCCATAACCTAATCGATAGCCAGAGCGATCACAGCCCACACAAGGCACGAGAATTAAATCTACCTCTTCTACTGAAGCTACAGGGCGATTAGCCTCTGGTTCTCTAATTCCGTAGCGGTTTATACTCATAGTTGCCCCCGGTTGCCAGTAGTGCCAAACTAAATCCCGTCCCTGACAGCGGGGCAAACCCCAGTGCTTTTGGGGATAGGCAGTTAATAAACTTTCTAAGTCTGGCTCTTGGCGATGACTAAGATAAACCAGAATAGTTTTAGCCTGCTGAAATAAATCCTGAGATTGGATCTGCTCACAAATTTGTTGACTTTGTTCCTGCCATTGTTGGGGGCTGAGGGCTTGGCGCTGGCGAAGGAGCGATCGACGTAACTCAGTCTTATCCATAGTGGTTTAGAAAGGATTATTCGGTGCAATTAGATTAAATCAGCAGCAAATTTTGGGAAATATCAGCAAAATACCAGAAAAGTGTTAGGCTTAAAAATGCGGAATTAATAACAGGTTATCAAACCTAGAGTTAATTCTTTCTATTTTGCGGTTGTGGTGGAATTGGTAGACACGCTATCTTGAGGGGGTAGTGGCGCAAGCCGTGCGAGTTCGAGTCTCGCCATCCGCATTAATAAATTATCCAAATAAATTATCCAAGAATATGTTGCCGAACTAATCTCTTTGTGTTTAGGTAAGAATGTAAAGTTTTGTAAAAACCAACGCTTTGAAAACTGCTGATAGTCCCGAATTACAAACTAGTTGGTATGCCCTAAATCCTCTCTGGCAAGGAAATGAAGCCCTATTCCAGCAAGGATTACCCCACCAGCAACTAGCTCCTGCTTGGCAAATGCTTCTCTTAGGAGATGGCTCTCCGACCCGCCACTTGCAACTACTGACCGGGGAACCAACGGAAGTAGATGTAATTGACATGTCTTTGATTGGCATGGATAGGGATAATGCCCCGGAACTAATTCAAGCCATCCCTGGCCCTAGGCTCCGTCGTCAGGTATGGCTGCGGACTGCTTCGGGGCAAAGATTAGCCTATGCTACTTCTTGGTGGGAGGCCAACCATGTGGATGAATACCTAGAAAACCGGAGTCTGCCAATTTGGGCTAGTCTGGCCAAGCTCCGCACGGAGTTATATCGTGATGTGCAAGGTCTTTATTATGGTAATTCTTCAGCCTTAGAAATAGCTTTTGAGGAATCAGCCCCTTTCTGGGGACGACATTATCTATTTTGGCATCATGGTCAACCTTTGACCTTAATCTATGAAGTGTTTTCTCCCTACCTACGCAAATACTTGGGCCGAGATAGCTTTTAAAAGTCTCTCTGGGTATTTCTCGGTTCGACTACGCTCACCGATCGGATACTACGCTCACCGATCGGATACTACGCTCACCGATCGAATACTACATTATCCTGAAAAGCTGCCAACATTCCTGAAAATCGGTATCCTTAAACCTGAGAGTATCAAACTAAGTTCTAACTACTGGTAAAATCACAGTGGTGGAGCCTGAAGCTACAAGCCTTAATTTACGGAATTCCTAGCCCTGATATCTACAAACTATTAGCCCTGAGAGATTTGACAAGTCATTATGTTTAGTACAAGAAATATTTTGTCGACTTTGTTGATTTTTATCCCCATTTCCATTGCTGGACATTTTCTGCATTGGTCTGATGCGATCGTATTCATTACCTCTGGTTTAGCGATCGTCCC